>NZ_JAAHGK010000765.1:0-3808 GCF_010672505.1 Okeania sp. SIO2B9
TTTTAGTTGTCGTTAATTTATATCCGTTTGAACAAACAATTTCTCAACCAGGAGTTACCCTAGCAGAGGCAATTGAAAAAATTGATATTGGCGGACCAGCAATGTTAAGAGCATCAGCTAAAAATTTTGCTCATCTAACAGTTTTATGCCACCCTAATCAATACAATTCATACTTAGAAGAACTACGGAAAAATGGTGGGGAAGTATCCTTAGAATTTCGTCAAAAATGTGCCTTAGCAGGATTTCAACATACAGTAACTTACGACCAGGCGATCGCTACTTATTTAAAAGAGCAAGAAACAACTTCTGAACAGGAAAAAGAAACGTTTTTACTCTCTGGTAAAAATATTAAATCTCTACGTTATGGAGAAAATCCTCATCAATCTGCTACTTGGTATCAAAGCGGAATTATTCCTAGTGGGTGGGCGGCAAGTAAAATTATTCAAGGTAAAGAATTAAGTTATAACAATTTGGTAGATTTAGAGGCAGCAAGACGTATTATTACAGAATTTTATGATGCTCCAACTGTGGCAATTCTTAAACATACAAATCCTTGTGGAATAGCAATTAGTGAAACTCTTTTGGAGGCTTATGAAAAAGCTTTTGCTGGAGATTCGGTTTCTGCTTTTGGGGGAATTGTTGCTTTGAATAAATCTATTGATGCTCCTACTGCGACTGCTATGACTAAGACATTTTTAGAGTGTGTAGTTGCTCCTGGATGCGAACCAGAAGCGGAGGAAATTTTTCAGAAAAAATCTAAATTAAGAGTGTTAATTTCACCAGATTTAAAACAAAGTCCGCGGGAAATTATAAAGGTAATTGCTGGTGGTTTTTTAGTACAAGCTGCTGATGATGTAGTAGAAAATTCTAGTGATTGGAAAGTTGTTACTGAAAAACAACCTACTGCTGAACAAATGGAGGAATTAATGTTTGCTTGGAAGGTGGTAAAGCACGTTAAGTCTAATGCTATTGTGGTGACTAAAAATTTGGCAACTGCTGGTATTGGTGCTGGTCAAATGAATCGAGTTGGGGCAGTAAAAATTGCTTTGGAGCAAGCAGGAGAAAAGGCTATTGGAGGAGTATTAGCTAGTGATGCTTTTTTCCCTTTTAATGATTCGGTAAAAACAGCAGCAGCAGCAGGAATAACTGCAATTATTCAACCTGGAGGTAGTATGCGAGATAAAGATTCTATTGCTGCGGCAAATGAGTTAGGTTTGGTAATGATATTAACTGGAATGCGTCATTTTTTACATTAATAAAATAGGGAATAGGGAATAGGGAATAGGGGGAAATAATTGATAATTTTTGTACGATAAGTACCTGGACAGAAATATTTATATACTGGGTTATTCGCTAGTAGACAAAGGTTTTGGTTTAAATTTTCTGTAGTTAATTTTGTCTGCCTACTTACAGCGGTTTCTTTTGCTATGAGGTACAGTCCAATCTTCTTAGTTTTTTACTTTTGACTTCTGCCTTAAAATAAGGTGCACCTCATTACATCGAAAAGTGGTGTATCAGAACTTTTGAGATGAGAAAAAGGTAAAATTTTTAGCCTATAAAATCTTAATGAATTACTTTTAACTTCTGTTGTGGGAGGAATAACCGGATTTGGTATAAGTAAATTAGTAAAAATTTGTATAAGTATAGCAGTCGCCATTTCAGTTATCAGTTTTCAGTGAGAATTCATATAATTTTTCTGACTCTTGGTTCTGGAAGTTGTAAGGCAAAACATAGTCTACTTAGAATGAGAAAAAAGTCGGATGTGGTTTGAAGAATTACACACTATTAACCAACTTAACATCAAATATTACGATTAACTTTTTTTGTAGTTAGGAAAGACCTGGATTTGGCATATAGGAAAATCAAATAAAAAGTAAAAGTTTTCCATATTCCCTACTCCCCTACTTTGATACTCCCTACTCCTTAAAGCAATTGATTATTTTGCAAAAATTATGATAATTACTCCAGCACAAAATGTACCTCAAGAAGTAAAAATTAACCTCTTATTAACAGGAGGACATCAATATACTATTTATCTCAAATCTGATGCACCATTACTCCAACTTTTAGCCAAAACACTATTATCTAAACATCAAAAAACAGAAAATTCTACTCTATTTCAAATTCCTATAGGAGAAGGTCATTCTGCTTTATGTTTTCCTAGCGAACATTTAGTTGGAATGGTGACGGAACCACCAATATATTTGCAGCATTTACAGTCACAAGATACTCAATCTAATATCAAAACTTCTACTCCTCCTCCTCCCTCTAAAACAGACGATTTAGAATCTCGTTATTTACTCATAGAAAATTTTCTTACTCAATCAGAAAATCAACAACTATTTAATTATGTTTTGCAAAGACAATCTGATTTTGTACCAACTACAACATCAACTAAAGCAGAAAATTATCGTCGCTCTTTAGTATTGCACTCGTTCCCAAAATTCAGAGAATTAATAGTCAACAGAATTAAAGAAGTTTTACCTGATGCGTTAAAAAAGTTAAATATTCCAGAATTTTCAATTGGCGAAATTGAAAGTCAGTTAACAGCTCATAACGATAATAATTTCTATAAAATTCACAATGATAATGGTTCTCCTGATACTGCTACTAGAGTTTTTACTTATGTTTATTATTTTTATCAAGAACCCAAAGCATTTACAGGTGGTGATTTAATAATTTACGATAGTCAAATTAAAGGAAAATATTATGTGAAAGCTGACACATTTAAAACTATAGAACCTAAAAATAATAGTATTATATTTTTTCTAAGTCGTTATCTACACGAAGTTTTATCAGTAAGTTGCCCCTCTAAAGCTTTTTCAGATAGTCGATTTACTATTAATGGCTGGATACGGAGAAATAATGAATAATTAATAATGAATAATTAATAATTACCGAATAATTAATAATTAAATAATTAAATAATTAAATAATTAAACAATTCGGCTTGATTAGCCTCCCATTTCAAGGGGAAAAAAATAAATTTTTTCCTTATTTGTCAATCCTCTCCCTTTTAGGGCTATGCTTGATCAGCAAAATTCTTTACAAAAGTGGATAATGCCTATTATCAAAAGCTTACGAGCATTTTGTTGGTTTTACTAATTTGACAATTTGACTAACTTGTGTATTCCTAAAAGTTGTTTTTTGTCGTTGCGATCGCAACGACACTAGGAGCTTTCAGTCTCTATTACATCAAATGATATTTTTGTCAAGTTTTATGTTAAGAAATATGTTTATAAAGCATAGCTTTTAGGGAGAGGTAATTATCAATTATCCATTATCAATTATCCATTAATGAGGGTGCATCTCATATTTGCAAAAATACTTTTTTCCTATATATTCCCTGTTCCCTGTTCCCTGTTCCCTGTTCCCTAAAAGCAATAACTTTTTGGCTTTATTCACGCATTGAGATGCACCCATTAATGAAAGCATATTTCGGGCAAACAAAAAGTAAGCATTTCCTGTGGAATGCTGCGCAAACATCACTTTTTATTCCCCTTGAATACTAATTTATTCTTCCAAGAAAATGACTTAATAACTCATAGCTGATAGCTGATAGCTGATAGCGGACCACTGAATACTTACATATTGTGTTGTCTGAGTTTTTAGCTTTTGATATACCTGCGCCTTTTGCTTCAACTACTATATAATTCACTAATAAATAATCTATTAGCTGCCTTGAAATTTCTTTGATATTGAGTCTTTAAATAGTAAAAGATTCTAAATTTCAATTAATTAAGGAAGGAGAAATATGCTGTAATTATTAATTATTAATTATTAATTATTAATTATTCATTATTTCTCC
>NZ_JAAHGK010000766.1:0-3797 GCF_010672505.1 Okeania sp. SIO2B9
ATTGCAATTCTCTACTTTTAATGAAAGCAATTGTTAATAAATTTTATTTGAATATTTACTTGAATTAAATTAAGAGGATTAATGAGTAAAAAAAAGCCTATATATAAACAAATTTTTCCCCACCTAACAAGTGCCTTACTAAGTTTAATTGTACTGTTACCAACCCCAAGTAAAGCTAATACTTTATTAGGAATAATTCGAGATGATGGAAATACAGATGAATGGAATAACATCATTACACGAATACGCAATCTAGGTATCAGTTATGAACCAATTTATTTAAGACAAATTAATACAGTAGCTGACCTATCTGGGGTGAGAGTTATCTTTTTAGCAAACATTGAAACCTTAACTCAAACTCAAGTAGACATTATAGAAGAGTGGGTAAAAGAGGGAGGGAAATTAATAGCTAGTGGCCAGGTAGGGAGAAAATCTAAACCAGGAGTAAGGCAAGAATTGCGATCGCTCCTTGGGTCTTACTGGGCCTTTCCTCTGAGTCAACCCACAACACCGGAAGCAAAATATCGTTGTTTAGATGTTGCCTGCAAAAAATCTACCAGTTGGACACCGATGGGAAATGACCAAGATACTGTTGAGGGTGGAGTATTAATTCCGGCAGGGTTAAGCAGTACAACTGCAGCTACTTGGAAAGGAAGTTCAGGTTCTTCAGCGGTAGTAATTACTCCTCAAGCAACTTACTTCGGTTGGAACTGGGGTAGTAGTACGTCTGTAAGGTTAGATAGTGCTTGGTTGCAAGCTGTGTTAAATCGCTATCAGAGTCAGCCACAATTTACAGCGAGAAATAATAATCCATTACCTACAGCGAATAGTAGACCGACTGCTCCCATTACTCCTAGCACTAACCCGGTTAAAATTAGACCCCGTATTTCCTCTGCACCAACAACGACTGAAAAGACAAATCCAGTTAGAGTTCAACCTAGAACTGCACCAGTAAATACGAACAAAAATCAACCTTCTACGACAACTCAAAACTCGACTGAAAAGACAAATCAAGTTAAGGTTCAACCTAGAACTGCACCAGTAAATTCAAATCAACCTCCTACCACAACTCAAAATTCGACTGAAAATACGAATCAAGTAAGAGTTCAACCTAGAACTGCACCAGTAAATTCAAATACAAATCAACCTTCTACTACAACTCAAAACTCCACTGAAAATACAAATCAAGTAAGAGTTCAACCTAAAACTGCACCAGTAAATTCAAGTATAAATCAACCTCCTACGACAACTCAAAACTCGACTACGGAGCAAGATAATATTTGGCTAAGAAGTCAGCAACAACAGACAACGACCGAACAAAAATCACCACAATCAAACCAAGCACCAGAAACATTAGGTAGTCAAAATAATAATTTAACCTCACAGACAAATACAGTTCCCAAGAGTAATAATGTTTGGGACAGATTTCGAGAACAGATAGACCGACAAAACCAGCAAGCTGAAAATATCAGTACCAAGGAAAACGTTGTTAATTCACTGGAAAACTCTAGCTCAGAAACAACAAAAAATAATAGAGATAGTATTTGGAATAGATTCAGACAACAAAATCGGACAACTGAAAATATCAGTACCAAGGAAACCGATAACCCTACTTCAGAAACCACAAATAATAATAGAGGCAATATTTGGAACAGATCCAGACAACAAACAACTACACCATCCCCTCGCCGTAACCCCCTAGCTGCCATACTCCGACCTTTGCCCCCACCAGAGGGACAAGTACCAAACTCGCAAACAGACCCTTCATCAGAATCAGCACCTGCGGGTTTGGAAGTAAGACAAGGAAACTATCCAATTAGCAGAGCAGAAGCTCATGCAATGTTGCAAGAGTTAAATAATCTCTTGGGTAGATTTGAAAGTGCTTTGGTTGCAGCTAAGTCGGCAAATGTAGAAGTTAATTTGTCAGCAGATAAAGGTAGTTTGGTAGCTACCAATAGCGATCGTAGTACATTTGTTGCTCAAAGAAATCGAGAAATAAGTGATGCTCAACAAATAGTCGAACGAGCACGGTTGGTAATTCAAAGATTCCCCCAACAGGTGGCATCCAAACAATATGCTACTGCTAGAAATCAATGGCTGCAAACAAGACAATTGTTGTGGCAGAATTATCCTACTGATGGAGAAAGAGCAGGAGCTGAGATTAGAGCTGTATGGTTAGATAGGGGTACTATTGTTCGGGCCCGCTCCGAACGTGGTTTGGCAATGGTATTTGACCGACTTGCTGCTGCTGGTATTAATACTGTTTTCTTTGAAACTCTGAATGCTGGTTACACAATTTATCCCAGTAATGTTGCTCCCAGACAGAATCCTTTGACAATTTCCTGGGACCCACTTGAGTCTGCTGTTAAATTGGCTCGCGAGCGGAATATGGAGATACACGCTTGGATATGGACGTTTGCGACGGGAAATAAGGCTCATAACCGCGCTCTCGGTCAGCCAGATAGTTATTTGGGCCCGGTGATTTCGGCTCATCCTGATTGGGTGATGACTGATAAAAGGGGTCGGAAAAGACACCCTTCTGATGGCAAGGTTTATATGGACCCTGCTAATCCTTATGTTCGGCAATATCTGCTGAAGATAATAGATGAAATTGCTAGTCGCTATGAGGTTGATGGGATTCAACTTGACTATATTCGCTATCCTTTTCAAAATCCTGGTCGAAATTTTTCTTATGGTTACAGCACGACATCTCGTCAACAGTTTCAGCAGTTGCATGGTATAGACCCGATGAAGATTTCTTCACGCGATCGCCAAAATATGTGGAAGTGGACTGAGTTTAAAATTAATCAAGTTAATAGTTTTGTGGCGGATACTTCGAGATTTCTCAAACAGAAGTATCCAAGGATGATTTTGTCGGCGGCGGTGTTTCCTTTTCCACGTCACGAGCGCTTTGATAAAATTCAGCAAGATTGGGAGACTTGGGTTCTCAGGGGTGATATTGATTTGTTGACTCCGATGACTTATGCGTTGGATACAAATCGTTTCCAGCAAATTACGCAACCGCTGACGAGTACGCGAGTATTAGGTAGTACTTTAATAACGCCTGCAGTTAAGCTTTTGAATCTTCCTGAGATTGTAGCGGTTGACCAAATTCAGGCGGCGAGGGATTTGCCTACAGGGGGTTACATTATTTTTGCTGCGGAAAGAATTACTGGTGGGTTACATGGATTTTTGACTCGTACTCAGGGAGGACCGGAAACTGGGAAGAATAATAGAGCTTCATTGAATGCTTTTGCGAACCCTTCTCATGTTGTGGAGGGTATTATTCCCTATCGACAACCGTTTGCAGCAGCAGCAGACCGTTTTCAAGCTTTGAAAAAGGAATGGAGTTTTTTGTTGGCAAATGAGCAACTTTCTATAAGACAGTCTGAACTTGAGGGTTGGCGGAATAAAGCTGAGGAGTTGGCAGCAGATTTGAATCAATTGGCTGAAAATCCCGATAATAGTAATTTGAGTAAAGCTAGAAATAGTTTGAGAAGATTTCAGTTACAGTTTAGGAGTTCTATGAGTGTTCATGGGAGGGAAAATGCTTATCAAGTTCAGACTTGGCAAAATCGTTTAGCTGCTTTGGAAATGTTGTTAAATTATGGTGATCGAGTGCGGTTAAAAAGTGGGAGATTTTGAAAATAGCAGTCAGCAGTCAGCTATTAGCTATCAGCGGCTTTGTTGCATGAAAGTATATAGCTGTCGCACTTGCTCCGCATCTGTACTTCATAATGTGCGGAAACTGCTGTAACTTAACTATTTCTAGCTTTACTCAAATTACTATTATCGGG
>NZ_JAAHGK010000767.1:0-3792 GCF_010672505.1 Okeania sp. SIO2B9
CGGGAAAAATATTGCTGGCTCAGGAGTGATTATTTCTCGGAAAGGTAGCGAGTATTTTGTTCTAACTTGCGCTCATGTACTTGATTCAAATCAAGAAAATAAATTTGCAGTTTTAACTGTAGATGGAAAAGAATATACTGCTCATAAAGATACTAGATTTAATTTTAGAGAACTGGATTTGGCAATAGTTAAATTTTCCACAAATAATGAGTATAAAGTTGCTGTTGTCAATGCTAATTTTAACTTAAGTTTAGGAGAACAAGTTTATGTGGCTGGATTTCCTAACTATGAAAGGAAGGCAGTAAATTTAGTTACTACTGTAGATTTAGGAATTAAACCATATAATTTGACTAAGGGTAAGGTTATTCATCTACTTAATTTATCCTTGGAGAGAGGTTATAAAATTGGCATGAGTAATGAGATTGAAATTGGGATGAGTGGGGGACCAGTTTTGAATCAAAATGGTGAGTTAGTTGGGATTATTGGTCGGGCAAAATATGCTTTTGGTGGCTTTGATGCTTATCGATTTTCTGATGGTAGTCAACCATCAGAAGAGCTACTTGATGAATTCCTGAGTGCTAGCTGGGCAATTCCTATTGCTAAGTTGAATCAACGGGATGATTTTGCAGAGATAGTAAAGACAAATATTAGTGATTTGTCTGGTGATTAAAATTAGTTATTTGAGATTTTTTTTGACACAAAAATTTGGAATAGGTGTGAAAAAATATGATAAAAAAAAGACATATATTTACTGCCTCTATGACTGTAATTATTCTCAGTATTGGTAAGGGAGTAGATGCAGTTCCTAGAAAATTAACAGTAGAAGAAATTAACTCCATAGCTAAACAAACTACTGTTCTAATTGCCCCCAGGTTAAGTGAACGTGAAAAAGATGATTTATTAAAAAGAAAACCTGTAGCTAGATGGACAGTAGGTTCAGGAGTAATTATTGCTAAACAAAATAAAACATACTATATTTTGACAGTAACTCATAACTTTAGTCAGGAACAAGTAAGTCAAGATGCACATTATGGCATACTAACAAGTGACAAAAAAGTTCATCAAGTTACAAAAATCAACGATGGTAGAGAATGTACTAATAGATTCTTAGAAGCAATAAAAAATAAAAAAGTAGAAACCGCTTTAGTAAGATTTGGTTGTTTTAACAATCAAGAAATAAATGGCTATGATTTAGCAATAGTTAGTTTTGAAAGTAAAAAAAACTATCCTGTTGCGACCTTAGGAGATGCTAGTAAATTACAAGAAGAAGATATTGTTTATATTTCTGGTTGGCCGAAAATTGAAGCGGAACCGAAGCTAAAACTTGATGGAACTATGCAATTAGATTCCGAAGGAAAAATAATTTGTAAAGATCCTGCACCTGAAAGGCAAAGACACCTAGCATGGGGACCATTAAAAGCTTCTATTCCTGTTACTGAAAAGGATAATGGTTATAGCTTATATTATACAGATTATACTCGTCCAGGAATGAGTGGTGGTCCTGTGTTTAATAGTGGCGGAGAGCTAGTTGGAATTCACGGACGAGGCTCGACAAATAAACCTATTTGCGGACAAATATATGAACCAATATCTAATAATAATTCTACTTCAAAAAATAAATTTGAGGCAGAAAATAATTCAGACCCTTTTAACGTGTTTGAGTCTGAAAATACTAGGTTGAAAAATGAAGAGCAGAAGAGGCAAGGTGATTTCCCAGGATATCCAGAATTTGAATCTCAAAAGAACTTAGAGAATGGCTCAAATAAAAATCAAAATAATTCTACATTAGACTTGGATGATACTTCAAAATCAATTTATGATTTACAGAAAATGTATAGTAGTGCCCAAAATGTTAATTATTCTCGAAAGTTGATTCAGGAGATAGAAATGAATTTATCTTTTAAATTAGAGGCTCCTTCACAAAGGATAATTCAATCAGAAATAACAAAAATTCCTCAAATTAAGATTCCTGGTGTAAGTAGCCAAATCGAAAATTCTATGTCGAGAAATTCAGATATAACAAGACTAGAAAATCCTGAATTGATAACTCCAAACCAAACACCTGAATTGATCGATCCAAATCAAACAAAAGAGGGGTGGTTTGAAGACCCTAATGATAAGATAGACAATATATATGAAATTTTTAATTTTGATCTAGAAACTCGTATTCGGGATAAAAAACCAGATCTATTATAGGTAATTGAAACATCATAAAATATAAAGTAGGTTTAATGAAAAAAATTATGTAATAGATGCAGGCAGGGCAAATGCTATATTTTTTCATAAAAAAAACTCAAAAATTATCTATCTTTATCGGTGGAATCTTCCTTAGTTGTCTAGCATCAACTCCTGCTGTGGCAGAACTTTCAATAGAGGAAATTAATTCTATAGCTAGACAAACAACTGTATTAATTGCTCCTGCACTAACCCCTGAATTACGACAAGATTTAGAAGAAAATCGTAATAACCCATTACAAAAATCAGGGATTTGGAATCCAGGTTCAGGGGTAATTATTGCTAAAACAGGAAATAAATATTATGTCTTAACTGTAGCTCATAATTTTATACAAAGACACCTTGATAGTAAACAGTATTGGCAGCAGTTGGGAGGTATTCCTTATTATGGAATTAGAACTTATGATGGGAAAGTTCATATTGTTAAAGATGTTAATGACTACCGAGGGTGTCCTCTAAAAGGCAATCCGAAATTAACAGTATTGGTGAGATTTGGCTGTCGCGATCGCTTTATTGCAGGTACAGATATAGTTGAACGCAGCATTGGTACAGATCAAATAAGAGGTGTAGATTTAGCGATCGTCACCTTTAAAAGCACAAACAATTATACAGTTGCTCCTTTAGGAGATCCTAAACAGGTCAATATCAACGATAGAGTATATATTTCCGGTTGGCCTGACCCAGAAAGAGAGCAAGACCCGCAGACAGGTAGATGTCGTAACAGAGTAGCTCGCAGACAACGCCGTTTAGCTTGGGGTTTAGTTAGGGGAAAGATTAACCCTGCTCCTGAGCATCTGGGTTATAGTATTTTTTATACTGATGAAACTGCTGCTGGTATGAGTGGGGGACCTGTGTTTGATAGTAATGGTCGTGTAGTTGGCAGTCATGGGTTAGGTAGTCAGAGTAAACCTTTATGTGGCGGGAGTCTTGAGGCAGGAGGTGAATCTGATTCTAGTTCTGATTCTGATAATGTTTCGAGTGGTGAGAGTCTTGATTTTAATAAGTTGCAAAAGCGTTATAGCAGTGGGCAAAATGTTAATTATTTTGAGAGTTTGCTCAAAGAGTTTGATTTTGATTTGACTTTCAGACGAGAGTTACCTAGACCTGAAGTTATAAAAGCTGGTATCACATACATTAAAAATCTAGAAGTTGCTAGTAGTAGTGGTCAAGTAGAATTTGACGCGAGTGAGGATGTGTTTAATGACCCTAATGATGTTGTTGATGATATTTATAAACTGTATACATTTGAGTTGGAGAATATGATTAGGGATGAACCTTCTGGTGGTCCTGAGAGTATATTGTTAGATTGAGAAGGAATCAGAAGGAAGAAGGAAGAAAGAAGAAGGAAGAAGGGAAATATTACGTTGTCTGAGTTTTACAGCATATTTCAGGTTAATGAGGTACAAGTATGAATGGTAAAGTGCTTGTAGTGCGGACATCTTGCCCGCGTACTGGTGTAGTAAATAGGGCTTGCTGATTAAATATCAAAGCATTAACATATAGAGACAAGTGCCTTTTTAGGTCTTTAAAAAGTATAAGGTTTTCGTTGTAGGCAGA
>NZ_JAAHGK010000768.1:0-3790 GCF_010672505.1 Okeania sp. SIO2B9
GTTTAAATTAAAATTTCCATCCTTTTTTCTTTGCCTTAATTAAAATAATTTCATTATTCAACAATTAAAATTTTACTAGAAGATTATCCATAATCATTTCAGACTTAGGTTGTGGTTTAGCCAAATCAATACCCAACTTTAAAAGCAAAAACATATTAACTAAATTAGATTTAAATAGTTAATTCTAGCCAGAGATTTCAATTTTTTTTTCTTAAAATTGTTATATTTCATTGATTTAAAAGGTGGAAAACTCATCAGCTTGCCTTTTCATCTCATGTGCATTAAATAAAATTTTAAACTACTTAAACTATTACCAATTACCCATAATTATAGTTAACTTTTTCCTTCTTCATTCTGCTTGACAGCAACAGCATAATCACGAAATCTTTCCATATCTGCCATCAAAGTAGATTCTACCATCCTACCTAAAAATAAATTATCCATAATCTTAATTAACCAGCCAGGAACTCCATAGGCTACAGTTAACTTGACGATACTACTACCATGACGGTCATAAAAACGGATTGCACCTCGGTTGGGTAAGCCATCCACAGACTCCCACTGAATAATTTGATGGGTAACTATTCTCTGAATTCGAGAAAGCCAGCTAAACTCAAAATTACCACTAGCTAATTTCCACTTGGATAAGTCTGGATTATCTTTAATAACTTCAACAGATTCTATCCACTTCATCCATCGAGGCATTTGTTCTAAATCTGACCAAAGATTCCACACTAAATCAATTGGAGCAGCTACCTCTATCTGTACGCTATGTTCTAGCCAATTACTCATAATTTTTAGGGAGTAGGAAGTAGGGGGTAGTTAGGAAAAATGAAAATTATGAGCAATAGGGTTCGGATCGGACCAAAACTCATAAGGTATGGAAACATTATACAAGCTTTTTAGATTATAAGACTGCACAAAAAAATCCTTATCGCAAAATTTCACTACTCAATCTTCTCTAGCTGAGTGCTTCAGCAAATGAATCAATTATTGCTCTATACGCAATAGAAGAAAAATTTCACTACTCAATCTTCTCTAGTGGAGTGCTTCAGCAAATGAATTAATTATTGCCCTATACGCAATAGAAGAAAAAATTCCTCCCACTACCCATCACATCTTGCATGAGCTTCAGCAAATGAATTAATTATTGCTCTATACGCAATAGAAGAGAAATTTGACTATCCATCTCTCGTAGCGGGGTGCTTCAGCAAATGAATTAATTATTGCTCTATACGCAATAGAAGAAAAATTTCACCATCAATCTCTCGTAGCGGGGTGCTAAACCGCAGTGGGAGCATCTTGCTCCCGTGCTAGTTATTCCTTGTTTTCCCTATTTCCTACTGCCTAATCCTATCCATTACCCAAAGTCATATTTCAATTCCTAGTTCCAAATTATATGCAAGTTTAACTTGTTACCGAATCTCTTTTACCTGTAGTCTATTGCCACTAGTAACATCTGCACATCGATCCGAGTTATCTGCACTGCAAATAATTACCTTTTGTAGATTTCCTTGAGCTAAAGTTCGATCCATATGAGCAACTTCAAAACAAAGAATAAATAGAAAAACTGCGATACAGGTTAACACGATAAATTGGGCTTGACGAATAAACATTTGCTCTCCTTGTTATTTATTGAAGAATTTTACTTACTAAAACAATTAGCAAATATCTTTACTTAAAATATTTTCAACATTCGCCAAAATTACCTTAGCTGCTTGCTTTCCAGAAATAGTTGCCCCCTCCATACTATCAATATAATCTTGTTGAGTATAACTACCCGCCAGAAAAAAGTTAGGCACAGGAGTCTGTTGATTCGGGCGATATGGATCCATACCAGGAGCTTCCCGATATAAAGACTGAGCTAACTTCACCACACTATACCAAGTCATATTTAACTCCCGCGACGAAGGAAACAACTCATGGACTTGCTTTAACACATGGTGAGCGATCGCCTCATTATTCTCCTTAATAAAAGGATCGCCAGGCGTCAATACCAACTGTAACAAAGAACCTTCTCCTTCTCGGTAATAATCTCCCGGACTTGTCAATGCCAAATCAGCAAAACACGAAAAATCAGCATCTGGAGTATAAAGCAAATTATCAATACCAGCAGCACGCTCTAACTGTTGACGTTGGTTTTTATCATGTAGCTCCGTCACCCAACCATCAAATCTTAACTGTACCGTAGCAACTGGCACTGCATCTAATTTATAAATATTCTCAAATTCCGGCCATTTTCGCCAAGCTTCCGGTAAAATGCGCTGAATACCTGGTACATCGCAGGCAAAAACATAAGCATCAGCAACAATAGTTTCTTTTGTATCCCCATTAGCAACAACTATTCCACTGACACGAGTTTCTCCATCATTCTCAGAAAACTGAATTTCCCTAACTTGTCGTCTAGTAAAAATTTTAGTACCCCGTTCCTCCAAATAATCAACAATTGGTTTGTGGAGATATTCATAAGGAGATCCTTCCAACATCCGCAACACAGACGCTTCAGTTTTTGCAGCAAATAATTGGAATATTGTCAACATACATCGAGCAGAAATATTATCCGCATCAATAAACCCTAAAGCGTAGGCAATAGGGTTCCACATTCGCTTGATACTTCCATCAGACCCACCTTGGCCACGAAACCATTCTCCAAAACTAACTTTATCCAAATCGCGAATAGTTTTCATCGCCCCATCAAAATCTACCAACCCTCTAACTATGGGACTCGTACCTAGAGCGATCGCATTTTGTAGCTTATCTTGCACAGATAACTGAGATGTGGTAAAGAAAGCTTTTAACCCATTAAAGGGCGCTCCAGTCAAAAAGCGAAAATCTAGAGAACCTGTTTTACCCCCCTTATTGATAAAATTGTGAGTATGTTCTTTGAGGCGGAGATTCTCAAAAGCTCCTACTTTTTTCATTAATTCAAAAAGTTGGTAGTAACAGCCAAAGAAAACGTGCAAACCCATTTCTAAATGGTTTCCATTTCCATCTACCCAACTACCTACTTTCCCTCCAACAAAGGGGCGAGATTCAAATATTTCCACTTGATGTCCAGCATCAGCCAACTCTACAGCAGTGGCCATTCCTGCTAAACCTGCCCCTGCGATCGCGACTCGCATTATTTACTTCCTTTATCATTTTTTTTACAATTCTTAATAATTATACCAATTAAGAAACTTTTTTGAGCTTCGAGAAAGTAATTTGCTCTGAAGAAATGTAGGGAAATTGTAGTCTTAGCATATTACTTTTTGACCTGTGGAAAGATAATTTAATTAAGATCGCACAACCATTTATTCTTACTTACAGAAATAGGTTGTCATATATTTGTTTTGATTCATATATAACGACCTATTTATTTAAAATCTCTATTACAATTGATCAATTATTTCATTAGCAAAACATAAAATAAATATGACTGAATAGTTCTCCATCTGGATCGTTTGGAAAGAAGACATTATCGTTTTGAGGTTCTATAAGACGCAACTTACAATCTTCATTAATCATCCAGTTAATAGCATGACCGCCATTATTTATCCAGTTGCCCCACAAAATTCCAAAGGCATGAGAATGATTTAAATTATTACTTTGATAAGAATTTTTTGCAAAGTCAGCCTTGAGCAAAAGAGCAAAATCATCACAATCAAAACGATATATTGTCATCCCAAAAGTACAGTAATTTATTTTTTCTTAATTTTTATACTTATCTCCCTACTTAAAGGCATTCGGCACATACTTATTAGTTATCTCTTCTTCTTAGTTATCTCTTCTTCCTTCTTCACAAAGATAT
>NZ_JAAHGK010000769.1:0-3786 GCF_010672505.1 Okeania sp. SIO2B9
CCAATAATAAAATAGTATCATGGTTATTTAGGGAGTGCAAGGCAAAATCCATCGCCGTTTTTTTTGGAGCTTAATAAAATGATTGTAGGATAACAATAGAAGTAGCGATTGCCACAAGAGAGAAGAAAAAGTGGCAGTAAGATTTTCCCTTGCCAGAGGTTGTTCATTCCCATATACATATTCCATTGAGAGGCTGCACAAAATGATTTTCGTGTAGATTTCTATGACAACATAGACTATACTATATTAGTTACTCTCAAAAAAATTCATTTTTTGCGTTGAATAAAAAGTCATGCGTATAGGCGAGCAATCCCTAATAATAAAATAGTATCACGGTTATTTAGGGAGTGCAAGACAAAATCCATCGCCGATTTTTTTGGAGCTTCATAAAATGATTGTGGGTGAGAGTAGGTAATGTTATAGAAGTAGCGATCGCCACCAGGAGAACAGCAGTGGGAGGAAGATTCTCCCTTGCCAGAGGTTGTTATGTATATCTTTCTGAGCTTCACAAAATGATTTTCGCTATTTTTGGGGAGATGTAAGATAAATCTCTATTTATTTTTTTTGAAGCTTGAGAGAATGATGAGGTAAATAGAGAAAAGCGCATACAAGGATTCTGCCACGGATGTACGGATGGATTAACGAGTTTATTTCTACTTCTGTTGAAATTCCTTTAATAACCAAGGATAAACTTGACCTTGGTTTGTTTGGCAACTGCGCTGAAGTGCTTCTTCTAACAAAGAAATAGCTAAACCAGGCAAAACTTGAGACTGATTAATTTTTCTACTTCCTCCATTGGCAACTGCAAAAGCAATAATTTCTAGATTCTGTACGTCAACTATCCAATATTCAGAGACATTCATTGCTTCATACAACAAACGTTTTTCACCTTTATCATCTAATAGGGAGGTATTAGCAACTTCAATGACTAGGGTTGGTGGAGGATAAATATCTAGATCGATAATAGAAGTTCCCCTTGGAATAACATTTGCATTTTCACCAATGTAACAAGAGACATCGGGTTGAGCTTCTCGAAATCCAGTTTTGATGAATTACTTGTTGAGAATGAATAAATTCCAATACAGGCAATAAACTTTTTAACAACTCTACAACTTGACTTTGATCAAAAGCTCCCGACTCTTCTAATTCCTGTTGTAAATTTTGCCCGTCGATAAATTCTTGTACTAAATACTGTCGATTATCCTGAGTAAAATATGCTAAAAGTTCGGGAATTTGTGGATGTCTACCTAAACCATCTAAACGTTGAGCTTCTTGAGCAAATAATTCCGCAGCTTTTGATAAATATTTAGTTCCTTGTGCTTGAGGAAAAAATTGTTTAATTACACAAAAAGGCTTTGAAGGTTTATATTCATCTACTGCTTGAAAAGTTCTGCCAAAACCTCCTTGCCCGATAATTTTTAGAGGGCGATAACGTTCGTTTAAAACCAATTTTTCACCACAGCTTTGACAGAATATTGTTTCTGGTGGGTTAGGTTTTAAACAGTCAGGATTTAAACATTGAGTCATTTCAGTTATCGGTTATCAGTTTTCCAGTGCGACCATCTTGCTCGCCTATTTAATAATAATACCAAACCTGTTAGGAATTGAAATTATTTTCTGGGAATTGAAATTATTTTCTGACAATTTTAATAATATTCTGGCGAGCTAGAAGCTCGCACTGGATAGCTCGCACTGGATAGCTCCCATTGGATGGCTCGCACCGTTTGCTGTTATTCTAATTATGAAGAGTTCCCGGTTGATTTATGTATGTACCTCTTTGGCCTGGAAAACCATTTCCCCTGGGAGCATCCTGGGATGGTAAAGGCACCAACTTCGCCATCTTCTCTGAAAATGCTACCAGTATAGAACTTTGCTTATTTGACAAGCAAAACCAAGAAACACGACTCACTCTGACAGAAGTAAGTAACTTTGTCTGGCATGGATATCTACCAGGTATTAGTCCTGGTCAAAAATATGGATTTCGAGTACATGGCCCCTACGAACCATCCCAAGGTCATCGTTTTAACCCCAATAAATTACTAATTGACCCTTACGCTAAAGCAATTGATGGGGATATCCTCTATGGTCAAGAAATATTTGCCTATTCTTGGGATAATCCAGAAAAAGATTTAGCTTGTACTTTAGATGATGATGCTCATCTGATGCCAAAATCTGTGGTAATTGATGAAAGTTTTGATTGGGAAAACGACAAATTATTAAACATTCCCAACCACGAAACCATAATTTATGAAATTCATCCCAGAGGATTTACTAAACTCCATCCTGATATTCCCGAAAATCTCAGGGGCACTTATGCAGGGTTAGCACATCCAACAGCGATCGCTTATTTCCAATCTTTAGGCATTACAACGGTGGAGTTAATGCCAGTACATCATTTTCTCCGATATCCAGGACATTTGGTTGATAAGGAATTATCTAATTATTGGGGTTATGACTCGATTAATTATTTTGCTCCCTACTGTGGTTATAGTTCTAGCGGTAAAGCAGGGGAGCAAGTTCGAGAATTTAAACAAATGGTCAAAGCATTGCACAATGCTGGTATTGAGGTGATATTGGATGTAGTCTACAACCATACTGGAGAAGGTAATCATCTGGGTCCGACTTTATCTTTCAAAGGTATTGATAATGCTGCCTATTATCGCTTAGTAGAAGATGAACTCCGCTACTATATGGATTTTACTGGTTGTGGTAATTCTCTCAACGTTCGTCACCCCCAGGTATTGAAGTTAATTATGGATAGTCTGCGCTACTGGGTGACGGAAATGCACGTGGATGGTTTTCGATTTGATTTAGCTTCAGCTTTGGCGCGAGAATTATATGACGTAGATACTTTGGCAGCTTTCTTTGATATTGTGCATCAAGACCCGGTTATTTCCAATGTGAAATTAATTGCGGAACCTTGGGATGTGGGAGAAGGTGGTTATCAAGTTGGGAATTTCCCCCTCTTGTGGTCAGAATGGAATGGTAAATATCGAGATGCAGTTAGAGATTTTTGGCGAGGGGAAGAGGAAACATTATCTGAATTTGCCTATCGTTTTACAGGTAGTTCTGACTTATATGCTGCTAATGGTAGATTACCTCATGCGAGTATTAATTTTGTAACTGCCCACGATGGTTTTACTCTCAACGATCTAGTTAGTTATGACGAAAAACATAACGAAGCAAATGGGGAAGATAATAATGATGGAGAAGAATATAATCGTTCTTGGAATTCTGGAGAAGAAGGAGAAACAGACGACCCCGATGTACTAAATATAAGAAACCGTCAAAGGCGTAATTTTTTAGTGACTTTAATGTTATCTCAAGGCGTACCAATGTTATTAGGTGGAGATGAATTTGGGCGGACACAAAATGGTAATAATAATGCTTATTGTCAGGATAATCAAATTTCTTGGTTGGATTGGAATTTACAAGTAGAAAATTCAGATTTATTAGATTTTACTCGACAGTTAATTTATTTCCGTTGTCAACATCCAGTATTTCATAGACGTAAGTGGTTTCAAGGTCGTGCTATTCATGGTTCGGATGTAAATGATATAGGTTGGTATAATCCTGATGGTGGAGAAATGACTGAGGAACAATGGAATATTGATTTTGCTAAAGCTGTTGGTATATTTTTAAACGGAGAGGAAATTCCTGCTAGTGGCGAACGTGGGGAAAGGATTATTGATGATAGTTCTATGATATTTTTTAATGCTCATTATGAGTTGATAGAGTTTACAATTCCTCCTAAGTTTAAAGATATAAATTGGGTGGTTATTGTTA
>NZ_JAAHGK010000077.1:0-10940 GCF_010672505.1 Okeania sp. SIO2B9
GATCGGCAATTCACTTGTTCCGCGCCAATTCTTTATCTATCTTCTTGCAGAGCAAATGTGGAAGGAATGCAACACTCTTCGTACAAAGCAAATACTATAGTTCGGGTCTGTCACCATTCAAGCTTTTTCCAAGCGTCTCACGATCAACAAGAAGGGGGCAATTAGACAGTTATGCGGGATTTCATTTAATTTAACTAAACAGAGGAATTCATGGAAATATTAGCATTTTCCCATTTAGCTTTCAACGAAGAAGACTCTACTAACAAAGAGTTTACTGCTTGTGTAGATTTCAAAAAGCTATCTAGTGTTGGAGCAATGGGTTTATTATCTGCTGCTACTTTAGCTGTAGGAATGAATGTAACTGCTGATTCTGCCTCCGCTTATTACGGTGGTGGTAGCTATGGTCGTTATGGTGGCTATGGTGCCTACGGTAGTTCTGGTCGTTATGGTAGCTATGGTCGTAGCTCTGGCCATTATTATAAGAAAGTTGTTAGTCGTTCCTACAGCCGTTCCTATGGTAGCTATGGTGGCTACAGTCGCTATGGTCGTTATGGTGGTTATGGTGGCTACGGTAGTAGTTACGGTGGTGGCTATGGTGGTGATTGCTACTAAGTTTTTAATCGCCTAAGAGTCCACAATTTTCAGATAATTGTGGACTTTTAAATTTTTTTGAATATTCTGCATAAATAATCTACCTAACATGGTAGCTTAGTAATGCAACCAGGGAAATCATCAGATTTCCTTGGTTGTTAACAGCCTAAATTAAGGCTCTACCAAAATTAAATTTCCTTTTTTTGAGTGTCGCACTGCAAAAGAAACCCAAAACGCTATAAGGCAAGTTGGTAAGGCACTTATAAAAAAAAGTTGTAAAACATTACTCATCAGAGGAGTTATGGAAACACTAGCATATTCCCATCTAGCTACTGCCGAAGAAAGTTCTATAGTTGAGCCTACCTTTGAAGGAGTGAACTGGAAAAAGTTCTCTACATTAGGTATGATGAGTCTTCTATCAGCTGCTACTATTCTAGGTGCTATTAGCGCGACTGCTAATTCTGCTGCTGCATGTCACTATAAGAACCCTTGCAGTGGTTATGGTCACGCTCGCCATTATGGCAAAGGTTATTATCGTCCCAAGTATCGTCATGCTTCTTATAAGGGACATCGCCGTCATCGTGGATATTATTTGAGCCATGGTAGTCGTGGACATCAAGTATCCAAGTTGCAACACCAATTAGGAATGATGGGCTATTTTCATCATCATCGTGCAACTGGCTATTTTGGGCCTAAGACTAAATATGCAGTTAAAGCATTCCAACGCGATCATGGCTTAAGGCCAGATGGAATTGTTGGACGTCACACTAGAGCAGCTTTAGGTTTCTATTAAAAATAAAATTTAGCTTCATTGCTAATGGTGATGAGGGTAAAAAATGAGTAGGTGGAGTTATCGCCAATTTTAAGTCTATGGAAAGAATAAGGTTACAGACTGCGGTCAGTGGTTCTCATGGAAACAGGGAGCTAACTCCACAGCTGCTCATATGCTTTTGGGTAAGTTTGGGTAAGTTTAGTAGAACGGTTACTCAAATAATAAAACATCAGAGCTTTTAACCTCAAAGCATTTCAAGATTAATAGTTAATTCCAGGAGCAATACTCCAAACCAATTGCTCCTGTTCATCTAAATATAAGTATCCCTAAAATACCCAATCTCATATATCAAAAGTATTTAGTTGTTTCACCCAGAAACTGTAATACTAACCAATAGAATCTTAACAGAAAGCTTGGAACCTAATATAAAGCTCTGAAAATGATTAAGGTTATTGATAATCTGGCTGATTGATAATTTGAGTATAAAGCCTCCTCCTAGAAAGCTCCTAGAAGAGAGAGTTGATGTTTACTCCAAAAATCGAAAGTGATCGAGGTATTTAACCGCTCTAAACACCTAGCTATCTAGCCAATAAACTGACCTTGAAAACTATAGTGAATTTTCATTAGCTAATATTCATAGTTTTTTGCCAAGGTGGAGAGGCAGTATATTTACCATAAAATAGACTAAATTTCCAAAAAGATTTCAGCCAATAGAGAATAATTTGCTTGAGATGTTGGAATAGTGTTTGGTATTGATTGACATGAAATGTAGGAGTTCTTAACATATTTCCTACTCCCCTATTTTATAAAGATAACTCTATATAATTATTGTAATCTCCTGACTAATCATTTAGGTTAGTCCTCTTAATTAAAGTTAATAAATAATAAATTAAAATTTAAAGAAAGCAGATTTTTCTCATTGAAGGTAAAATCTGGTTTTTAATTTACCGAAAAATTCAGTCTAAAGCCTTGCTCTTAAGCAGCCAATTTTATGTTATGGCAGGGAATAAGGAATAGTGAGAAAAATATTTCCCTGTCTAAGGTTCATTGTTAGTCTATGTCCTAACTAACTCATTCCTTGCTATAAGTGGACTAAATCTTGGCGTACCCTTGCGGAGCGCAAACCAAGAATCCTGCTTTCAGAAGAATCTCCTTATCTGACTACCAGAAAGTATATCAATTTCGTAGAACTAAAACAGGACAATGAGAATACCTGACAATTCGTTCAGCAACCGATCCTAGTAAAAATCGACCAAGACCACTATTTCCTTGGGAGGGAATGACAATCAACTCTGCTTTTTTTTCCTGAGCATAGTCCAAAATTTCTGAGCTAGGAGTTCCGATCGCCACACGAAAATTAACACCTTCATATTTAGCACCTTGAATCCGTTCGTGAAATACCTTTTCGATGTGCTGTTTGCGACTCTGGTCATCTACAGTATGCCACCTTACTCCTGGTTCAGCAGGATTAAGACGAGGTAATACATGAAGAATCCATAAATAAGAAGGATCTCGAATAAATTCTAGAGCTACATCGATCGCCTCAACAGATTCATCGGAAAAATCTATGGGCACAAGTACGGAATTTTTGGAAAATATATTCATTATATTTATGATGGATAAACTGAAGAATGTTATATAGCAGGGAACAGGCAACAGGCAACAGTGGGAAAAACATTGCCTAGTCTAAAACTCATCATTAGCATTGGACTTATACCATTTCTAAATAGTAATGCTATGTTTGATTACCATCTCCCCTACTCCCCTACTCCCTTACTCCCCTACTCTCCTACTCCCCACTTAGCAGGTCTTATCTCTCCTTGACTAAGACGACCCATATAATTTTGTAAATCCTTTGCTACTTGAGCGGATAAAAAATAGCCTCCCAAGATATTAGGAAAAGCCATCGAAATCAGAGTCGCATCACTAAAATCAATTACTGAAGAAGGGTTTGATACCGAACCAACAAAAGCAGCAACCAAAAACAAGATTTTGTAAATAATCAACCCTCTACCACCAGACAAATAATCCCAACAACGTTCGCCGTAGTAACTCCAAGAAATCATCGTGGAAAAGGCAAAACAGAAAACAGCGATCGCTAATAAAATGGGAAACCATGCCAAAACAGTACCAAAAGCAGCTGAAGTTAACTCTGCACCTTTCTTAGCTTCGCGCAAAGCAGCAAACTCATCTGCAATATATACCTTAGTAATCACAATTACCAAAGCAGTCATATTACATACCACAATAGTATCAATAAACGGCTCCAACAGTGCTACTAAACCCTCACGAATAGGTTCATCAGTTTTGGCCGCAGAGTGAGCGATCGCTGCCGAACCCACACCAGCTTCATTAGAAAAAGCGGAACGCTGAAAACCTTGAATAATTACGCCAATAATACCACCCTCTACTGCCTTGGGAACAAAAGCACCAGAGATAATAGTAGCGATCGCCCCAGGAATTTCTGTAATATTAACCAACAGAATAAATAAGGAAGCCAAAACATATAGCAAACACATCAAAGGTACAAGAGTACCTGCCACCATACCAATGCGTTGAATTCCACCAATAATTACTAATCCAACTAAAACTACCAGCACCAAACCATAACCCCAACTAGGCAAACCTGGCAATACATTAGCAACTGCACCGTAAGACTGATTGGCCTGGAACATATTAGCGCCACCGAAAGCAGCAGAAATGCACAAAATAGAGAATAGTACAGCTAACACCCGGCCAAAAGTCCTCTGTCCCATTTCTGCTAAACCTGCGGACAAATAACGCATTGGGCCACCAGAGATAGTACCGTCTGGTTGAACAATGCGATATTTTTGAGCCAAAGTACATTCCACAAATTTACTGGTCATGCCAAAAAAACCAGCAATTGTCATCCAGAATGCTGCACCAGGGCCACCGATACTCACAGCTACAGCTACACCTGCGATATTACCCAATCCTACTGTTCCAGACAATGCTGTTGCTAAAGCTTGAAAGTGAGAAACTTCTCCTTGGTCATTGGGGTCGTCATATTTTCCACGGACGATATCAATAGCGTGTTTAAAGGCTCGAATATTAATAAATTGCATTCGGATGGTGAAAAATATTGCACCTATAAGTAGCCATAAAACTATGAAGGGAAAGCCGCCGATTTTAAAGAAAAGAATACTAAATATTACACCTACGAAACTTGAAAAGGTTCGATCGATGGTTTGAATAAAAGTCTGTCCTGTTTCAGGTTCTTGGGCTAAGGCAACAGTTGGTATTAATAGAAATAGGAGTATATATAGCCAAGTTTGTCTTTTCATATTTTAATTTTACCTACTAATCATTTTTGTTGAATTAGACATTTATACCATTAATTTATAAATATTTCAGGCATATAGCATATAGAGGTCTGATTTTAGTCATACATAAAACATCTTGAAATTGGGAAATAGGGATAGGGAACAATTAATAATTAATAATTAATAATTAACAATTACCTCTTCTTTTCAAGGAGAGGATTGACGCGGAGTGTGAAAATTTTTTCTTTTTTCTTGGTCGATGGTCGGACAGCGAGGAGACCCGCTCTTGATAGAGTCACTGCCTCTTTCCTCCGGAGGAGGAGCTTTCCTATGGTCATGCTGCGCAAACGCTAACGCTTTACATGTTGCGGAGCAAAACGCCATCCCACCCTTAGGGAAGCTCCGAAGATCGACCGCTTTTCTTCTTTAAAGGAGAGGCTTTAAACCTTAATTATTCGGTAAGAGATTTTTTTGAGGAACAAGACTACGAAAAATGATTTATTTTGTGAATTTTACAACTCTATTGTTGTTCGATAAAATGGTTAAATAAAATGCTTATTTATTTTTCACATAATATATATTAATACTACTATATATAAGTAGGCAAGCCTTAATTAAAGGCAAAATAGAGAAGTAGTAAAAATTAACGCTCATAATTATTCCAGCTAGATTAAAAATTAATCTCATAGAGTCAGAATACCAAGAAATATTGAATTTTAGTCACGCTCTAAATGTTCTATTCTATGACGGATTAAATTAACAAATTACTAATTGGAAAATTACACTTAATTTGTTTGTTAATTATTTACATCAGATTTACTATGACTACAGTAATTCTAATCAAATCGATATAAATTTTAGTCAAATTGAGTACAAAAAGAACAAATTTATTGATTGATATAGTAATTTCATTTGAGTTGCGTAAAAAACCTGGTAGCTTTTAGGCAACAGGCAACAGGTAAGAAGGTTTCCCGGACTTTTTACTGTTAGTAAATAACCAACTCTTATTTGACATATCATTTAAAAACGCTATAGTCCTGCGCGCATAATGGTAGATGGGGATGAACAACGGCGCTTCATGGGAGAAAGATACGAGCAAGGGAGCAAGATGCTCCCACTGTTTTTGTCCTTGAGCAAAAAAATTACAATAGACCACCAATGAAAATGCACCACCACCTATTGATTTTATATTTATAGCAGTTGCCATTACTCTATTTAACACATCAAAAGGGCTTTGTTGCACAAAGGGAGAAATTACGGTAGAAAGATTCAGTAAGTGGTAAAAAAACCTGAACTAGGTACAGATGAGTAAGTCCAAGTCCAAGTCTTCCTATAGAGATAAGTAACTGGTCAGAATATAATGCTGCCTTAAAGCAAAGGGGAAGTCTAACATTTTGGCTATCTGAAGAAGTGATAGAACAGTGGCTCAACCTTGAAAAAACAGGGAGTCAGGGAGCATCCAACACCTATAGTGATGTGGCTATTGAACTAATGGCTACCCTGGGAGCTTTGTTTAGTTTGGCAGGACGGCAAACCGAGAGGTATGTGAGAATCTATATTTGGTTTGATGGAAATAGATTTACCAGTACCAGACCATAGCACTTTGTCTCGGCGCTTGAGTAAATTGACCATAGAAATACCAGTGAAGCCAACAACAGAGGCCATTCACCTGGTAGTAGACTCTACAGGGGTTAAAATATATGGTGAGGGAGAATGGAAAACCAGAATGGTAAAATTTAATTTTATCGGCATTGGTGATTTGAGGAACGAAATCAGTAATATCATGTCCGGTTGAACAGTTATAAAATAAATAACGACCGAGGAGGACCGAGTCAGGAGGGAAGAAAGAAGAAGGAGAAAGTTTTTTGGTCGCGTAAGCAGAACGGAGTTCTATCGCGTTATTATCCGGACATGATATAATTTAGGTAAATTAAGAGTCATTCAAAGATGGCAAAATTAGATGTTGTCTTTACTTAATTTCAGGAAAAGCACTTTTCTTTCTCCTGACTCCTGTACGGGTAAACGGCAGTTTGCCTCTACTGACTCCTGACTCCTAAATAATTAAAATTAATATCATACACTAATTCAGTAACGCCATTCGATCGAGGTTTACTTGAAAATTATGTGGCAACACGCAATTATCACGGGTGGTTCTAGTGGTATAGGTAAAGAAATAGCTAAACTACTTGCTACAGAAGGAAGCAATATATCAATTATTGCTCGTAACCCGAAAAAACTGGAGGCAGCAAGAGCGGAAATAACTGCTACTATTGTTAACCCAGAACAAAAAATTATTACTATCTCCACAGATGTTGCGCACCGGGAAGCAACAGAAACTGCTATACATCAAGCAGTCAAAGAAATAGGTACGCCAGATTTGTTGATTACTGCTGCTGGTATTTCTCACCCTGGTTATTTTCGAGAGTTGCCAATAGAAATTTTTGAACAGACTATGGCAATTAATTATTTTGGTTCCCTCTATTGCGTGCGGGCAGTTATACCAATGATGGAACAAGAAAAAAAAGGGCATATTGTGATGATTTCTTCTGGTGCTGGTTTGATTGGAATTTATGGTTATACTCCTTATTGCCCCAGTAAATTTGCCATTAGAGGTTTGGCAGAGTCTCTGCGTGGAGAGTTGAAATTGTCTGGAATTTCTGTTTCTGTAGTTTATCCGCCAGATACAGATACACCACAGTTGGAGGTAGAGAATAAAACTAAGCCTTTGGAAACTAAACGTATTACTGCAACTTCTGGAGTCTGGAGTGCTGAAGATATGGCTGTTGAAATTGTGCGGGGAATGAAGAAGAAAACTTTCGCGATCGCTCCTGGTTTGGAAATGACTTTGCTGGATAAACTTCATAGTTTATTGGCACCAATAATTCGGTGGTATATGGATTTAATTGTGGTTCAAACTTTAGGTAGTAGGGGTTCAACAATTAATAATGAATAATTACTTCTTATTTTCAAGGAGAGGAATTTTACCTTAATTATTCGATAAAGAATGGACAATTTATGTCCAACAGTGGGACAAAAAAGTTAATATTAGTTAAGCTTATATTTTTTTTCAAATATATTTGGAATTTAAACTGAATTTTCCCAAAAAAGTTCAAATGAGCTATTTAGGGGGAAAAATAGGGTGCGCTAGCACAGCAAAACGAAGTAATGGCGTTTTTTGGCCATTTATCAAAAGCATTGATATGTAAGGAATACATCAGTATTGATTTGAAGGAAGTTTTGGTGTATTTTTGAGGTAAGTAATTCGCTCTGCGTAGGTGCTTATTAAAATGATTTAACAAAGAGAATAAGAAAAAGTGAGTGGGAATGCGATCGCGCAGCTAAACGTAGTTATCGTGTCAGCAAAACATAGTTTGATCGCAATTTGCCCAAAATATGCTGTAATATCATGTCCGGTTGAATAGTGATAATTAAAGCTCGTAGTAGGGCTTTAGCCCTAAGCATAGATCTTTCTGGGGCTAAAGCCCTACTACAAACAAAAACTTTTTTATAACTAATTATCCGGACATGATATAACTTCTGCCTTCTGCCTTCATTTTAATTAGCCATAATAAATCAGCTATCTTTAGTCATCTAAAGATGACTTCTGCTGTGAGCCAAGAAATTTATTTCTTGGCGGATTGGTGGATGACAAAGCTACGCAACTTTATACCTGATGGCTCGCCAATCTCCTCAAGCCAACCTCCCCAAGCCAAGCCAAGCCAAGGATTGAAATCCTTGACTGATAGCTTAAGTCATCTAAAGATGAGTAGATTATCTATACCGTCTTTTTATATTGTGGTTAATTAGTGCAACCTGATATTATTTCTGATAACTGATAACTGATAACTGATAACTGATAACTGACCTACCCACGAACTAAACCACTGAAACCTGCTACCCAGAGGGATGTTAATATCCAACCAAAGATTATGTGAACCCATAGGTACCATCTTAATAAGCGACCTGCTTTTACTTTGAATAATATTAATGGAATTTCTTTACCTTTTTGAGAATTTGGCAGCCAATATGTTTGTTGATGTAGGTCAACTATGGGGATGAATGTGTCTAATGAATATAACCAGAAGTTAAATTCTGGATAGTCTATATCAATGGTTTTATTGTTAGGTTCTTCGGTATATGGGCTAATTTCTGAAGCTGGTGAAAATAGGCATTTATTATTTGATATTGAGTTGGAACAATTGTAATGACCTAAAGCAAATGAAGTCCACCCAATGGATATAAAAATAGAACTCCAAACTAAGGCTTTTGTAGGTTTATAGCCGTATGCAATTGTGATATCTAGAAAGTAATTCCAAAATTTACTTAATCTGTTGAGTTTTGGTCGAATGTCTCTTTCTTTATGAATTAATATTTCTGTCGCGGCATCTGGATCGCCTTCTTTTTTTAATACTTCGGCTAATTGTTCATAAGTTTGAGGAAAAAATTCTGGTTGAAGTCTCAGCCATTTGAGGCGGGTTTTGGCATCTTTTAGAACTTTTATATTATCGTCTGTTCCAAGTTTCTGATATATGAAACCATCAAGGTTTATATTGTTTTTTTGAGGCCAGCTTTCTTCGTCGTCTCGGAGGCGACCTATTCTGGCAAATTGTAGGTCGATTTTCATGTAGTGAGTTTCTATTCTTTGATTTTCTTTTTGAAGTAGTGATGCAATTGGATTGTTTTTTATATTTTTAATGAAAGGATATAGGAGGCGTAAATATAGGGGGAAAGTTACTTTTTCTTGTTTAATTTTTACCATACTTAATGTGTCGTCTACTCTGGCACTAACTAAATAAATGTTCCCTTCAAAAGTTCCTTTATCTAATAAAATATCTCCGTCAACATTGATTCCTTCGGCAGATAAAACATTTCCTTTTTCGTTGGAAAAGTTGCCTTGAGTGCAGTCAAGATTTCCTTTAATATTTGCTGCTGTTAAATCTACTTTGCCTTCAGCTTTGAAGCCATTGGTTAGACTGATGTTAGTTTTAACTTCTATATTCTGAGCATCGAGCGCGTATTTTTCTGGATTAGAGAAATGACCTTTGCGACAAAAGAGTTTGCCGCCAATATTAGCTCCAGATAGGCTGACTTCTCCCTCAGCCTTGAAATCATTACTTAGAAAAACAGATTCTTTGACTTCTATATTATTGGCAATAAGTGCATATTTTCCTTTATTAGAGAAATGACCTTGACGACAATCTAGTTCACCACCAATAGTAGCTCCAGATAGACTTACCCTACCCTCTGCCTTGAAACTTTCTCTCAGAAAGACAGAACCTTTGACTTCTATATTTTGAGCATTGAGCGCATATCCTTCTTTATTAGAGAAATGACCTTTAATACAAGAGAGTACACCACCAATAATAGCTCCAGATAGAATGACTTCTCCCTCAGCTTTGAAATCATCACTCAGAAAGACATTAGATTTAACTTCTATATTCTGAGCCACGAGCGCATATCCTTGTTGATTAGAGAAATGACCTCCATTACAAGAGAGTTGACCGCCAATAGTAGCTCCAGATAGATTGACTAGACCCTCTGCCTTGAAACTTTCTCTCAGAAAGACAGAACCTTTGACTTCTATATTCTCAGCAAAGAGCCCATATCCTTTTGGATTAGAGAAATGACCCATAATACAAACGAGTTTATCACCAATAATAGCTCCAGATAGATTGACTAGACCCTCAGCCTTAAAACAATTGCTCAGAAAGACAGAAGCTTTGACTTCTATACTTTCAGCAATAACTGCATCTTTTCCTGGATTAGAGAAATGACCATCACTACAGTTGAGTTGACCACCAATATTAGCTTCTAATAGAATGACTCTACCCTCAGCCTTGAAATCATTACCAAGAAAGACAGAACCTTTGACTTCTATATTCTGAATATTGAGCGCATCTTTTCCTGGATTAGAGAAATGACCATCACTACAGTCGAGTTGACCACCAATAGTAGCTTCAGATAGACTGACTCTACCCTCAGCTTTGAAACTTTCTCTCAGAAAGACATCAGTTTTAACTTCTATACTTTCAGCCAAGAGTGCATCTCCTTCTGGATTAGAGAAATGACCATCACTACAGTCGAGTAAACCAATAGTAGCTCCAGATAGAATGACTCTACCCTCAGCTTCAAAACCTTCTCTGAGAAAGACAGAATCTTTGACTTCTATACCCTGAGAGCCTCGCGGGGCGCGGCCCGATGAATGAACGCCACCTTGTTTCGGCGGATGACCGCGTCACCGGGGCGGTGACCGAAGGCGGCGAAACGATGCTGCCTTTGTCCGAGGTGTCGCG
>NZ_JAAHGK010000770.1:0-3786 GCF_010672505.1 Okeania sp. SIO2B9
AAGGCAGAAGGGAAGAAAAGGCTTGAAGGGAAAAAGTTTTTTGATCGTTAATTATCCGGATATGAGATTATACCAAATTAATAAGAAGCTGCATAGAATAATATATTGATTGGGATTGAGTGTATATAAACTCAATAAAATTGCTATAAAACAACTAATCGAAAATTATAAACCATGAAATTAAATATTATTTACAAGCTAAAACTTAGGTTATCCAAAACACTAGAAAAACTCAACTTCCTACAGATATTAATTATATTTGTCATTCTCTTAGGATTGTGGGCAGCATTTGATTTATCGACTAATATATTGGCTGAATTTTTATGGTTTGAAGAACTTAATTATTTGCCCGTACTAATAACTAAATTGCAAACAGAAACTTTATTATGGATAATTACTTTTGTAGTTACATCAGTCTTCTTTTTAGCAAATCTCAGACTAGCGAGTATATTTAAGTATCCAAAAAATCACAATCGAAAAACCAAAGTATATGAAGAAATAATGCTAATTCCACCAGTAACTATGCCATCAAGTAAATTGCGTATTGAACCCTCATTTAGTCTAGGCTGGTTGTTATGTTTAGTATTAGGATTAATTTTATTAATAGGACTGATTCTAACCCATTATATTCAGGTATTTACTGATTACTGGTATCCTGATTTCACAGTTGCAAAGGTATCTCCACAAATTCCTTCAGAATTTAGCGTAGAATCAATTTGGCAAATATTCAGTCAAATACCGTCTAACTGGTGGCTATTAGGATTATTTATTGTATTAGGTATTGTTATCACTGTTAATCCTATATTATGGTTAAGTATATTTGCGATAGTACTAAGTTTAGTTTTTAGTTTTATTCTTTCGAGTCATTGGGGAAATATATTACAACTATTTAATGCTACTCCCTTTCCTGAAAGAGAAGATTTATTTCATATCAATATCAGTTTTTATGTTTTTCAAATTCCCGTTTTACAATTATTAAAATTTTGGTTGGTCGGATTATTTTTATATGGACTGGTTGCTTGCACTCTCATCTATTTATTGTCTGGAAATAGTCTAAGTAAAGGCAATTTTCATCAATTTTCCCAACAACAACAACGACATCTTCATGCTTTAGGTGGAGGTTTGATATTAACCATAGCATATAGTTACTTTCTAGCTTGTTTTGAATTACTTTACTCTCAGCGTGGTGTCATCTATGGTGCTGGTTACACAGATGTCAAAGTTCAGCTTCCTGCTTATATATTTTTGGCAGTTTTAGCATTATTAATTGCATTATTTTTGTTTTGGCAAGCAATTTTTTCTGTTAAAAATATTCAGCCTTATATTGAAGCCAGTCTCCGATTTTTGCGTTTGAGTCGAAGAAGGAAAAAAAAGAGAAAATTGAGTGCAAAACTGTTTGCTAATAGCTATTCATTAAGGGCTATATTAACATGGTATTTAGCCATCGCAGCAGTAACTGGTTGGTTATTACCAGAAATTGTACAAATAACCATCGTACAACCTAACGAAATAGAACGAGAAAGTCCATATATTAAACGTAGTATTAAATTTACTAGAGAAGCATATTTCGATCCAGAAAAATTAGAAGTAAAACTATTTGACCCAGAAAATAAACTTACCTATACTGACTTAATAAATAATAAATTAACCATTGAAAATATTCGCCTTTGGGATACAAGACCAATTTTACAAACGAATCGACAATTACAAGAAATCAGACCATATTATGAATTTAAAAATGCCGATATAGACCGCTATACATTCCTGAAGAAAAAAGAAGAAAGAACAAAAAATAATCCTACCGAAAAACAACAAGTAATCATCGCAGCTAGAGAACTAAACTATGAATCTGTGCCTCAACCAGCACAAACTTGGGTCAATGAACATTTAGTCTATACTCATGGCTATGGTTTTACTCTTTCTCCAGTTAATCAAGTTGAAGAAAGTGGATTACCAGAATATTTCGTTAAAAATATCGGACCAGATCCAACTCTTAAAAAGAATAGTACCTTAGAAGTATTAGAAAGGATTAGATTCAGTATTCCTATTGGTAAACCTAGAATTTATTATGGAGAACTTACCAATACTCATGTCATTACTTCCACTGCGGAAAAAGATAGAGAATTAGACTATCCCAGTGGAGAAACAAATACCTATAACACTTATAGTGGCAGTGGTGGTATTGTCATCGGTACAAGCTGGAAAAGATGGGTATTTGCTAAATATTTGAAGAACTGGAGAATGTTATTCACTAATAAATTTATACCTACAACTAAAGTCTTATATCGCCGCAATATTAATGCCAGAGTTCGATCGATCGCTCCATTTCTACGTTATGACCAAGACCCATATTTAGTAGTAGCTAATCCTCAATTCGGCAAACAAGATGTTACTCAAACAACTCCCAGTTACCTCTACTGGATTTTTGATGCTTATACTACAAGCGATCGCTATCCTTATTCTGACCCAGAAAATAACGAATTTAATTATATTCGTAACTCAGTAAAAGTTGTAATTGATGCCTACAATGGCTCAGTAAAATTCTATGTTGCTGACCCTAAAGACCCAATTATTACAACCTGGAAAAAAGTTTTTCCTAATATGTTTTCTCCCATAGCAGAAATGCCAAAAAGTCTCTATACTCATATCCGTTATCCAGTAGATTTATTTAAAGTACAATCCGAACTATTGGCAACTTATCACATGGATGACCCCCGTGTATTTTATAATCGGGAAGATTTGTGGCGAGTACCTATTGAGATTTATGGTAATCAACAGCAGAAAGTAGAACCTTATTATTTAATTACAAAATTACCAGCAGAAACTTCAGAAGAATTTATTCTTTTTCTACCCTATACTCCAGCAAGTCGTAATAATTTAATTGCTTGGTTGGCAGCTAGATCGGATGCACCAAATTACGGTAAATTACTTTTATATCAATTCCCTAAACAACGATTAATATATGGTCCTGAACAAATTGAAGCTTTGATTAATCAAAATCCAGAAATATCGCAGCAAATTTCTCTTTGGGATCGTCAAGGATCGAAAGCAATTCAAGGAAATTTATTAGTAATACCAATTAATCAATCCTTACTCTATGTGGAACCGATTTATTTAGAAGCAGAGCAAAATAGTTTGCCAACTTTAGCTAGAGTTATTGTTTCTTATGAAAACCGAATTGTAATGAAACCAACTTTAGATGAAGCATTAAAAGAAGTTTTTGAAGTAGAACCATTAGAACAACCCTTAGTTGTGCCACCTTTGGAATAGGTCGATGAAAAAGGAAGAAGGAAGAAGGAAGAACAGGACTTACACAAATTAACCTTGAAAACGCCATATGTAGGGGCGAATGGCATTCGCCCTCACTGGATTTAGTTTCCGTGCGTAAATCCTGAAGAAATTAAATTTATTCTATTTAGACTAATAACTAATAACTGAAAAAGCTGATAACTGAAAAAAGGGGGGGGGTTGACAAGAAAACTTGACATGGTATTATACTTATAATGGAAAAAGTGCGCTCATATATACTCAAATAACTTAGGCCAAAAAACTATACATGCCCACTAAAATAAAGAATCATTAATAATGAATGAGTTGAATTCTTTAATTGCTAATTGTTGAAGAATAGCTGATAACTGATAACTGAATAAGAAGAAATCTAATAACTGGTAACTAATAACTAAAAAAGCTGATAACTGATAACTGATAACTGAAAATGCAGTCTGGAAAAATCTTGAGACAACGTTACAAAATTATCGACTCTCCTCTAGGAAGTGGAGGATTTGA
>NZ_JAAHGK010000771.1:0-3782 GCF_010672505.1 Okeania sp. SIO2B9
TAGAATGGGAACTAAAGCAGGTTCTCAATTATTAAGTTGGTCTTGTGGTATTGTTTTTGTACTCATTTCTATCTGCGTAGGTTTAGGAATTTTCCCTGTTTGGACTCTGTTAAGTTTTGGTGGTTTACCATTTGCTATTCAGTTATGTCGCCATGTTGGTAATTATCACGACCAACCAGAAAAAGTTAGTAACTGTAAATTTATTGCTGTTTATCTACATTTTTTTAGTGGATTATTATTTGGTTTGGGATTTATTATTTAAACATGATATATGGGAAATATGAGGAGCAGGAAACAGGGAACAGAAAACAGTGGGAAAAATATTTCCCTGTCTAAGATTGATTGTCACTCTTAATAGACATCTCCAATAATAAAAAATAAAATCAATTATCGTAGATAAATCATCAATTATTTCCATCTACTCTGTAGGGACGTTGGATTCAACGTCCATATTTTCTATATAATTTTCTGCCCAAGGAAAAAAACAATCCTCAGAATGCTTAACAATATGTTACAATTAGTCAAGCATGACAATATATAGCACTTAAAAATTAGGTGTTGTGCTCAAAAATAATCTGTGAATAGGAATATTAAAAGTATGGTTAGTAAAGTTCAAAAAAGCGAAAAAGAGTGGAAAGAACAACTCACACCAGAACAGTTCAATGTAACTAGAAAAAAGGGAACTGAAAGACCATTTACAGGGGAATATCACAACAATAAAGAAAAAGGAATATACAAATGTGTTTGTTGTGGTGTTGACTTATTCAGTTCCGAAGAGAAATATGATTCTGGCACAGGTTGGCCGAGTTATTGGGCACCGATTAATCAGGATAATATCAAAGAAGAAGCTGACTGGAGTTTATTTATGCGAAGAACAGAAATTCTCTGTAGTAATTGTGATGCTCATCTCGGTCATGTTTTCCCTGATGGTCCTCCACCAACTGGATTGCGTTATTGTTTGAATTCTGCTGCGCTGAAGTTTGTTAAGTCTGATTGACGTTCTCCTCTGCCTAAAGGCAAGAGGATTCTAAATATCACTATGCTCGACTTTCTCTTTCGTCGAGTCGGCTTATCTGTTTGGGTTTCCCCATCCAGACAGAGGCCAGTCTCTCCAGAGATGTTACTTTCCCCGCGCCCCGGGGTAGTTGATAGTTGCTTGAGAGCAGATTGGAGAATGTTGATTGCAGCATTTGCCTCCTAGGTCGGAGCTACGCTAACGTCTCTATCTGCTTCATAACCACAGTGGGGACATTTATGGGTTCTAGTGCTTAAAGTTTTGCTTACTTTTTTACCGCAGTTCGAGCAGTTTTGAGATGTATTGAATGGCTCAACTGCGATAACTGGAACTCCATAAATGCTGCCAAAATACTCTAACCATTCCCTAAATTTGTACCAAGCAGCATCATTAATGGACTTGGCTAAATGATGATTTTTAACCATGTTACGCACTTTTAGGTTTTCTATCGCTACCAAGTCGTTAGACCGGATGACGTGCTGTGCTGCTTTGCCAGCCCAATCGTTACGTCTGCGTGATACCTTGAGATGCGTTCTACCCAACCGATTTCTTGCTTTTATCCTGTTTTTGCTACCTTTTTTAGTACCAGATAAACGCTTCTGTAGCTTTTTGATTTGGCGCTCATCCTTTCTGAAAAACCGAGGATTATCGACTTGATTACCTTCAGAATCGGTGTAGAAATGATTTAAACCTACATCTAATCCCGTTTGTTTTCCTGTTAATTCTTTTTTTTTCTCCCTGGTGTGGTCAATCAAAAACTGAGCATAATAACCGTCATACCTTCTAATTATTCTGACTCGTTTAATTTGTTTGAGTTGATAATAATGAAGGTTGCGACTTCCCCATAGTTTAAAAGTACCAACTTCAAATTTATCCGTTAAAGTCAAATAACGTCTATCTTCTGAAAGTTTTCAACCAGAGGTTTTATATTCAACCGAGGCTCTGACCTGGTATTTTTTAAACTTAGGATAGCCCTTCTTTGATGAGCTAACTTGATAATAGGAGAAAGCACAATGAAAAAAGAAAAGAAAAATCTTCTACCTCAAATATCTGCACCAGTCCAGCGACAAATCACAGGTCAAGAAGTAACAGCTCAAAGCTCAAATAATGCCATAGCTTCATCTATCTTTGGTATTGAGGAGCGTGGTAGCGGAGTTTACTTAACTTTTGCAGGAGATGATGCAGAGTAAAGCTCTCAAATAATTGCATATCTCAGAATACTTCAAAATTTTTTCTCTAAGTTCATCAGTTTTCATTGATTTTAAATGATGTCAAAGTAAATGAGGCTAGAGGCAAATAACAAAGGTAGTAAAAAATTAAATATCTGTGAATAATCTACCGCCTATTCTTACCCTATCTAGGGTTTTTTTTTGACAAAATTGACAGAAATATCTCGTTATTATCAACTCAACTATTATTTAACAGGTAACACTAATAACCCTGTTATTCTATTACTACATGGATTTATGGGAAGTAGTAATGATTTTGTCGATTTCATTCCCCAATTATGTGAATATTTTTGTTGTCTAACAGTTGATTTACCTGGACATGGAAAAACTATAGTTACTGGCAGTGATGAGTATTACGATATGGAAAATACTGCCATAGCATTGATTCATTTATTGGATGAGTTGAAAATTGATAATTGTTATTTATTTGGTTATTCAATGGGTGGCAGATTAGCTTTATATATGACCATTAGTTTTCCCACTAGATTTAATAAATTAATATTAGAATCAGCGTCGCCAGGATTAAAGACTGAAGTTGAGCGATCGCTCCGTCGTCAATCAGATTTAAAGTTAGCTGATAAATTAGAAAACAGTAATTTTCAAGAATTTTTATCTAATTGGTATAGTCAAGGATTATTTAAATCTTTGAGGCAAAATAATAGTTTTGAGAAAGTCATAGAAAGACGGTTAGAAAATAAACCATTAGAATTAGCAAAGTCTCTCCGAAATTTGGGAATAGGCAATCAACCTTCTCTCTGGGATAAATTATCAAATCATCAGATTCCTACTTTATTAATGGTGGGAGAATCTGATGATAAATTTAAAGCTATTAATTTAAAAATAGCAGAATTATGTCAAGTTGCTAATATGAAAATAATTCCTGAATCTGGTCATAATATTCACTGGGAAAATCCTAGAGAATGGATTGAAAATGTAATAAATTTTTTGGCAGAAGGAAGGAAGAAGAAGTAATTCAAGAAAAGCTAAATTTCATAGGAACCATAAAGCCAGTTGCCTAAAGCATCAGGATCGTTACTGACATGAAAATCTTGACTTCGTTGAAGATATTCTTCTCGTGAAATATACCCTTTTCCATCCCCATCTAATTTGATAAATGCAGATTTAGCAGTTGCTTCATCTAAACCAATAGCTCGGCAAAATTGTATGTATTCAGATTGAGAAATAGTTCCATCATTATCCGCATCAAGGATACTGAAAATAGTATTAGCTTTAGCAGTATGAGATTCCTGCATTTCTCGTGAATTAGGAAAATTATCAACAGATACCTCGACAACTTTTAAGTATTCCTGAAGACTCACTTTTCCATCATCATTAATATCAGCAGGTTGCCAAAAATTCGTCCAGATATCCTTAAACTTAGCAAGAATATTTTCAAATTCTAATGTTCCAGGTTGCCAATCTCGCAATTGAGCAAGATTTTTTGCCCACCTTTGTAAGTCTGCTTCTTCTACATAGCCACTACCATCAACGTCATATACATAAAAATTCTTAGTGTGTTTTTTCGTCAACAACTCAGT
>NZ_JAAHGK010000772.1:0-3779 GCF_010672505.1 Okeania sp. SIO2B9
TACTGCAGTAGCAATTTTATTTGGTGTATTTACCAGTTCCCTATTAGCGACATTATTTACATTTTGCATTTATTTAATGGGGAATTTAAGTAGAGATTTGGTTAAATTGGGTGAGTTAAGTGATAATCCTGGAATTAAAAAGTTAATGATGGGATTATATGTAGTATTGCCAGATTTAAGCAGATTAGATTTGAAAAATGATTCAGTTTATGGTCTACTGCCAAGTATAGCTACTTTAGTTACTAATTTTGGTTATGCTTTGCTTTATACAATGTTGATTTTATCAATTACTATAGCTATTTTTGCTAGGCGAGAGTTTTGAATTGAAAAAAGTTTTAGGTGGTAGGTTTGAGGTTGTCGCTGAGAAAGTTTGAGCTAATATTTATACAATTTTTCTAGTTTGGAGGTACAAAATTTTAGGAATTTAGGGAGTAGGAAGTAGGGGGTAGAGAAAAGAGATTAATTTTAAAACTGTACCTCACTATCTGGGCAAAGTGTTCTAATTTCAAGAATCGTAGGAAATTGAGAATTTCCCCACAAAACCTGACTAGGGAAACTTGGATTTGAAAATGATTTGAAAAAATAATTTATCTGGTTTTTCTTAAGTCAATTAACTAGAGGAAGCTTTGAGCTTGTAGGTGAGAAAAGTTGGGTAATAGTTAATTCTAGCAATGGCAGTTAATTGAGAATTTCCCCAGAAAATCTGACTAGGGCAATCTTGATTTAAAAATGGTATTAGAAAAAATAATTTGTCTGGTTTTTCTTAAGTCAATTAACTAGAGGAAGCTTTGAGGTTGTAGGTGAGAAAAGTTGGGCTAATAGTTAATTCTAGCAATGGTAAGGAATGGATGATTTTTCCACAAAATCTGACTAGGGCAATCTTGATTTAAAAATGGTATTAGAAAAAATAATTTGTCTGGTTTTTCTTAAGTCAATTAACTAGAGGAAGCTTTGAGGTTGTACAAAAAACTGAGTAATAAGTGATCAATAAAAATAGTAGCTGTATTTCCACCGCACCCTACTAGCATCTATAAGCAACTTCCATTACTACTCTTGACTTATGGAATCTCTAAAACAACAGAAGATCTAATATGTCTTCTTCCTTCTTCCTTCTTCCTTCTTCCCTCTTCCTTCTATAATTGCTATAATCAATAATAATTAAATTAACAACAGTAAAAATCAATAAATAGAGAAAATAATGTTAACAAAAAAACTAAAAGAACTGAAAAAAATATTTTCAGAAATGGAGAAAGCTTTGATTGCTTACTCCGGCGGAATAGATAGCACTTTAGTAGCAAAAGTTGCTTATGATGTATTGGGAAATAAAGCTTTAGCTATAACTGCTATTTCTCCCTCTTTATTACCTGAAGATTTAGAAGATGCTCGTATTCAAGCAGCAGTAATTGGCATTTCCCATGAAGAAGTAGAAACTAATGAAATGAAGAATCCAAATTATACTTCTAATCCTATAAATCGTTGTTACTTTTGTAAAAGTGAATTGCATGATACTCTTAAACCTTTAGCTTTAAAGCAGGGTTATTCTTATGTAGTAGATGGGGTAAATGCAGATGATTTACGAGATTATCGTCCTGGTATTCAAGCAGCAAAAGAAAGAGGAGCTAGATCGCCTTTAGCAGAATTAGGAATTAGTAAGTTTGAAGTTAGACAACTTGCTAAAGAATTGGGTTTGCCTTGGTGGGATAAACCAGCTCAACCTTGTTTAAGTTCCCGTTTTCCTTATGGGGAAGAAATTACTTTTGAAAAGTTACAAAGAGTTGGTCGTGGGGAAAGATATTTGCGAGATTTGGGATTAAAAAATTTACGAGTCCGTTCGGAAAAAGATACTGCCAGAATTGAACTTCCGCCAGAACAAATCAAAGAATTTGTGTTGACAATAAATTTACCTCAGTTGGTAGAAAGATTTAAAGAGTTTGGGTTTATTTATGTCACTTTAGATTTAGAAGGATACCGGAGTGGGAAGTTAAATCAGGTTTTGTCACCGGAGGTATTGGGAGGAAAAGTTTAGGGTAGATTTCCGAGAAATTAAATTATTTCCATAATTAGGCGAATAGTGGCCACACTTGCTCCGCCAATACTATATTTGCTCTTTATGTCCTAAGCACCTTGGGGACTGCTATATCTACTTACTCTCTGTGTTGCGGATGTCGCAATAGTCAAATCATTTTCTGAAGCGCATAACTTTAGAGTTTGCAGTAGAAAAATATCTAACTCCCCTTCTATTACGGATGTCGCAATAGTCAAATCATTTTGTGAAGCACATAACTTCCGAGTGTGTAGTAGAAAAATATCTACTTCCCCCTCTGTCAGGGCAAACGCATCTTATTTTGCCGTCCCCTATATGTAGTGTTTATTTGATTTTATAGACACTATATGTTGAAAGTCTATTGTCAACAAGCGCAATAAAACCCGGTTTATTGATAATTACCCCTAGTTTATTGACGAGATGCGTTTGCCCTGCCCCCTCTGTGTTGCGTATGTCGCAATAGTCAAATCATTTTGTGAAGCGCATAACTTCCGAGTGTGTAGTAGAAAAATATCTACTTCCCCCTCTGTGTTGCCTATGCCGCAATAGTCAAATCATTTTGTGAAGCGCATAACTTCCGAGTGTGTCGTAGAGAAATATCTACTTCCCCTCTGTGTTGCGTATGTCGCAATAGTCAAATCATTTTGTGAAGCGCATAACTTCCGAGTGTGTCGTAGAGAAATATCTACTTCCCCTCTGTGTTGCGTATGCCGCAATAGTCAAATCATTTTGTGAAGCGCATAACTTTAGAGTGTGTAGTAGAAAAATATCTACTTCCTCTCTGTGTTGCGTATATCGCAATAGTCAAATCATTTTGTGAAGCACCAAAATTTGAGGGATGTAGTGGGATCTAATACCAATTTGGAAAAAGAATGTTACGAATAATAAGAGTCATTAAAATACTTTATAGGAGATATCCATTGGACAAAAAAGATAAATTGTGACCTAATAAATAGTATCAAAGCTATTTATTCTGACTCCTGACTCCTGACTTCTGACTCCTAAAAAATAACTATGACAATTAAACTAGAAAAAATAGTACCTTGGGGTCGAAATCTTGACGAATATATTTCTATGTTCAACCTTACCCCAGAAGAGAAGAAATTAAAAATTCTCGACTGTGCATCAGGACCATCAAGTTTTAATTATGAAATGACTTTTCAAAGATATAATGTCATTTCCTGCGACCCAATATATCAGTTTAGTGCTGATGAAATTTCTCAACGTATTCAGGAAATTTCTCAAAATATGATTGACCAAGTACAGGCAAATTATGATACTTTTGTTTGGCAAAATCTACAGTCGCCAGAAAATCTACTAAAGGTCATAATGGCAACAATGGAAAAATTTTTATTAGATTTTTCTGATGGGTTTCAGTAAAAACGTTATTTAACTGCTGAATTGCCGAAACTTCCTTTTAATAATCACAAATTTGATTTAGCTTTATGCAACCATTTTCTATTTTTATATTCTGAGCATCTCTCAGCATAATTTCATCTAGAATCAATTTTAGAAATGTGTCGAGTTGCCAAACAAGTACGAATTTTTCCTTTGCTTAAACTTTCTGGAGAAATTTCATCATTATTAACACCAATAATTGAAAATTTAACAACTCAAGGATATAAAGCAGAAACTAAACAAGTAACTTATGAATTTCAGAAAGAAGGCAATCAAATGTTGCAAATATTTTGAAGAAGGAAGGAAGAAAAAATGGATGGGGACTCAAACCCCGACA
>NZ_JAAHGK010000773.1:0-3777 GCF_010672505.1 Okeania sp. SIO2B9
GAAGAAGGAAGAAGGAAGAAGAAAGAGGGAAGAGGGAAGAAGGCTACCCTCGCAAGAAAAAACCATCATTTCCTGTAGATATTCACCCTTGGGTTTACACAAACGATATAAACGGACATGATATGAAGCAATATCAATAAAATTATCATTTTCTTTGTGGGTTTAATACCCCACCGTCAACGGGGGTGTTCACGCATTACTTGGGGGAGCGAATCCATAAGTAATTTTCCTCCTGTCTCCTGTCTCCCCCTCCCCTCCTGGGAGGGGTTGGGGGTGGGTTGTCTCCTGTCTCCTTCTTCAACTGTTATAGCGGTAGGTTCTAATGTTAGTTCGGGAGTTTGGAATCTTTCATCTACTCCTGATGCAGGGGAATAATTTTGAAATCCTGTTGCCCATGCTGCAAATCTTGGATTAACAATACTGTCTGGTCTGATTAACCCTTCACCCTCAGAACTAATAAAACCAGGGATGGCAGAATCTATTTTTCCTGGGTCTTGGGTGGAACTGGAATAAGGTCCGAGTTGTTGGACAAATATTCTAAATTGGTCTTCGGTAAGTTCGCTGCTGTTAACACCTGAGAGGATGGCTAAAAATTCTCCTGTGACTGCATCTTGGATAATGGTGCTGTCAGCTAGTTCATTACTACCTTGAAAAATATTGAGGTCTTCAAAAGTTATTCCTCCTAATAAACCGATGGCATCTTGTTCTAGATTAAAGTCAGTAATTAAGTCTGCTTGGTTAATATCTGGGTTTCCCGTTGGTGGTTGATTTTGTCGTTGAAGAACAAAATTATCGAAACCCTCTCCCCCAGTTAAGGTGTCTGTACCTACATCGCCATAAATATTGTCGCTGCCAAGGTCTCCAGAGATATTATCGTTCCCTTTACCACCCCGCAGCGTGTCGCCACCTGCATTTCCGTTGAGAATATCGTTGCCTTGGTTGCCACTAATTAAGTCTCCACTTTCGAGACCATTAATTGTGTCATCTCCTGCTAAACCATATATTTTCTCTGCCTCCAAACTACCTGTGAGGAGTTCACTATTTTCTGTTCCTATTATTGTTGTCATTTTATTTCTTTTGAAATTTATGCAAGACTTTCTGTCGCAACTGCTTTGGTATTAGCAAAGAAGTTGCGATCGCTATTAATCCCACCGTTAACTATTGCTCTTATTACTTATTTTTATGTTTTTAACAGTAGATTCCGAAGCACTTTTTGCACTTTTTGTCAACTTTCTAGCTATTATTTTTTTCTTTTTATTGAATAGGGCAAAAGGGAAAATTGCATAGAGGAGATTCCCACCCCAAGCAATTTTAAGCGCGGTGATTATGGTGGGGTATTAAATCCACAAAAGAAAAGATAATTGCTAATTTACTTCTTTTTAATAGGACTTACGCATGAACGCTATTGGTAGTGGCGCGTCAAGCTTGAAATAGTGCTTTAGGAAAATTCTCCAAATCTTAGTCATAGCAAGAATTACACTAAAAAATTTAATACATCATTTTTAGCTTGACACGCTAGTAGGGTGTGTTAGCGCTAGCGTAACGCACCGATGCCCCTTATGTAGTGCCTTTGCGTAAGTCCTGTTTAAGTAGTAGCTGTTTCCCAGAGTTTGGTTTAAATAAGCTTTGTCTAAATATCTGTAGCGAAAGGTTCTTATTTAGGGCTAATTCCCTTTTTGTCAATACTATATTAGTCATCATCCATACCTCGCAGATGTTTGATAAAGTTACTATTCAATCGGCGGGCATTCTGACTGAGAGATAATAAAGTATCTCATCACAGTTGCGGGACAGCGACGGATTTACACCGAACTTTCCCCGTTTCCTCTAACGGCTGGCCTCCATTAGAACCGATTAATTACAATATTAAAACACAGCTACTTAATTAATGCAATACTTTTACAAAATTTTTTTTGCTAACTAGGGTTTGCTGAATAAAGTTAAAAGTCAGGTAGCTTACGGTAATGGAGCTTTTTGTATTCAATTTATCTCCTAAGTTATTGGCTCTTATTTACCTCAAAATACTGAATTTTTCTGCTGAGATTCAAGAAAATTTATTCACATAAAATGGCCGAAACAATTGCCTGTTATCCATCTCCGCGTCCCCGTGTCTCCGCGTCTCCGTGTCCTACCCCCACCAACTAATTTTTTCAGCAAACCCTAACTAGATATTTTCACTCCAGACAAAAACATCCCGACTATTATTAGCATCTCCCACCACTAAATTAGTTGCAAAAGAGTCAAAAGCGACTACTTCCCCGGAAGCAGAAATCGCTGGATTAAAAGAAGTCAAATTTCCTTCTAACCCCTGATAATTTACTGATATTTTAGTCGTGACACCATTTAGCAAATCCCGCACGAATATATCATTAGTGCCATTGCTATCCCCAGGCACCAGTAACGGATCGAAAGAATCAAAAGCTACAAACCGACCATCGCCAGAAATCGTCGGTGCAAAGGAACTTCTACTGACTTGATTACCAAAAATATCCACAGAGACGCGAGTCGTGATGCCATTTAGTACATCGCGCACAAATATATCTCTGGCATCATTGGTATCTCCCGGTACTAGATTAGTTGCCCTAGACTCGAAGGCAATAAAGCGACCATCGGCAGAAATAGAAGGACTGATGGAACTGAAATCTCCTTGGTTGCCTAAAGCATCTACTGAAATACTGCTGGTAATCCCAGTTAAGGTATCGTGCCAAAAAACGTCTCTGGTATTATTGGTATCTCCTGCCACAATATTAGTCGCAAAAGAGTCAAAAGCGATAAAGCGACCGTCAGCAGAAATAGCGGGATTGAAAGAACTGAAATTTGCTCGATCGCCCAGAGAATTTTTAGATATTTGGCTAGTCATACCAGTTAGAGTATCATGTAGAAAAATATCTCTGGCGTTGTTAATATCTGCCATAACTAGGTTGGTGGCATCAGACTCAAAGGCAATGAAGCGACCGTCAGCAGAAATAGTGGGGTTTATTGAGGCAGCATTGCTTTGGTTGCCTAGAGAATCTACGGATATTCTTGTTGTTGTAAAAGTCAGGAGGTCTCTGAGAAAAATATCTGTTGTATTATTGCTATCTCCTGGCACTAAATTAGTGGCATTAGAAGCAAAGGTTACAAAGCGACCATCGCCAGAAACAGAAGGATGAAAAGAATTGAGATTTCCACCAAACCCAAAAGAGTTTACCGAAACAATATCTGTAGTTTGAGTTTGTCTGTCTGTAATGAAAATATCTGTTTGGTTATTTGTATCTCCTATTACTAAGTTATCGGCAGCAGATTCAAAAGCAATATAACGACCATCGGCAGAAATAGAGGGATTAATGGAAAAGTTATTTCCTTCATTTCCTTGAAAGTTTACAGATAGGCGATCGATGTTTGTTTGGGGAATAATGTTTGTAACCATGATCTGGCAATAAAAGTCTATGTTATTGACTTAGTAATAATATCAAGCGCGATAAATATTTGCTACAAATAGCTGGGGATTTTTTTAGGAGTCAGGAGTCAGAATGAATAGCTTCGATACCATTTTTTAGTTCATAATTTATCTTATTCGTCAAAGGGACATCTCCTTCAAATTATTTTTCTCACCCTTATTATTCGTAAAATTATTTTTTCAAATTAGTATTATAATTAATTTTGCCTAATGAGACTTACACAACTTAACTGGTAAAATTAGACTATAATGCTTGTAAATCAATAATTTTACGTCGAAGCGCTCGCTACGGGACTTACACAAAATTTTAGAGCTGCCGAAATCAAGTAAATATTAAG
>NZ_JAAHGK010000774.1:0-3775 GCF_010672505.1 Okeania sp. SIO2B9
TCTCCAAAAGAGGGAGTAGGCAGCTTTGCTGTAGGCAGTAGGGAACCCACCCCTCGCCCCTCCCCCTCCCAGGAGGGGAAAGAATTGATATATCTAGTGTGAGAATTGATTTGATTTTTGATTTTTACCAGATGTCTACTAGACTAAATTAAACTAGAAGATAGTATTTTGGTTTAAACTGTGAAAGTAAGTTTTAATTTTGGGCGTTGCTGATTCTAGGTATGATTTGATAATTTTGTCTTTTGTATTTTTTATTTTGGATAGTTTGAACTACTTGTTAATATTAACTTTTCCCTATTAATATCAAATCCGTTTAATTGGACATAAAAAAAATCTTCAATCGTCATAACTACGCTCATCTTTGTAATTCTTTCTTCTCCTGACTCCTGAGGACTGACTCCTGAGGACTCCTAACTTAACCATTCTATGGTTGTTTAACCGGATTTTATATAACTTTTCCCTATTCCCTATTCCCTATAAACTTACTTTCATACCTTAATTCAGCAATGCCTAATTTTGATATATTACTAAAGGAAAAGCAGGTGCAAATTGAAAAATTAAATTAGTGCTGAATCCACAATATTCAGAGGATGATTAACTCAGAAAATTTAGAAGAATCTGATGATCCGAGTCAGGGGAAATATTTTTCCCACTGTTCCCTCTTCCCTGCTGTTCTTACAGAAGAACAGTAATATCATGTCTGGATAATTAGTAGACCTCTGGTGAAAAAGATATAGATTTTTTGCAGGAGTAGGCAACAGGCAAAAGATAAGATTTTTTTAAGATATTTTTACGAAAAAGGCACGAAAAATGATTTTTTAGGGTGAATTTTTCGTATCCAAAACCTGCTCTAATTAAAAGGTTTATTTATTTTCCATCAGATGTCTAGTGATAAAAAAAACTTTCTCCTCCTCTTTCTTCCCTCCTGACTCCTGAGGAGGTCCACCTGATTCCTCCGTCGTTTATTTATAACTGTTCAACCGGACATGATATAAGTAGCTAATTAACTCGAAATTTAGGGGCGAAAAGTTGTTCGCCCCTGCTCAGATTAATTAATTGTTGTGGGTATTATTTTAGATAAATGTGATTAATTTATCGGCGTCGTCTAGATCCAAAACCACCACCGCGACGAGAGGGAGATAACCCACCACTACCAAAACTACGACGTTGTTGGCGAGGTTTTGCTTGATTGGAACGACGCAAGTCACTAGCACTAGCACCGCTTCCTGTGGAACGATTGAGATTTTGCTGCTGTCTGCGAGTGTTGTTACTTCTAGTTGAATTAGTTACACCTGTAGCACGCAATGTTTGACGATTTTTAACTGCTGCTGGTGGAGCTTGATAACGTTCTTGATATCGGTTAACAGCTTGGTCATAGCTATTACCATACCCACCATAACCAGTCATTACTCCACCTGGTTGATAAACTGGCGGTACATAATATTGAGGTCTGAACAACATATTACTAATTGCTCCACCAACTACCTGACCTGCTATTGCTCCAGCAAAAGGTGTCCAGAAGTTAGACTCCCGACGCACAATTATTGTTTCTTGTCTACCTGTTTCGGGATTTGTTTGAGTTTCAGTTACGTTATGTACATATTCAATTTTAAAGTCTGGTTTAATGTGTAAACTAGCTTGGTTGCCATTAATCTCAGCATAGTTAGTTTTGCCTTCCTGAATTTCTTCCTCAGTCAAACTTGCCATTTGCAAATCTGTCGTACTATACATCGGTGGTTTACCTGACGGAGTATTCAGCAACATTAATGTATACTCACCGTTAGCATCATTATAAGTTGCCTGTTGTACAGGATATTGCCCCTGGGTTACTTGGTTTCGGTTTTGCTTAATGGGGTTGGAGGGAATATTGGGATTTGAGTTTTGATCTGAAGTTGTGTTTGAACTGCCACAAGCGACTGTTGTCCAACACAATGTTAAACACATAAACAATACCGTCAATTTACGCAACATATTTTACGATCGCTCCTAAATAATCTAATTTTGAGTGAGTGTTACTTATTATTATACCTTTATTTTACCTTTGAGAGGGGAATAAAGAAGTCAGAAGTCAGAAGTTAACCCACCCCTAACCCCTCCTGGGAGGGGAAGTAGGGGATGCGTGAGCAACCCTCCAAAAACCCGATCGCCTTAAAAGGCGAGGTTGCGCGACCAAATTATTTTGATCAACCGAACTATCTTAAGTTTTACCGAGAAATTGTAGTCTCAAGTCTCCCCTTTTAAGGGGATAAAAAAAAGAAAATTCCGTATTTTCGTAGCCTCCTTATTGGAGAGGTACTGTTAGCGTAGCTCCTCCGGAGGAGGCTAACTGATAACTGAAATAACCTACAGGGGAATCAATTCAGGAAAATTGAGTAATAGTTGTTCATTGTCTAACTCATCCCCTAAACGTGCTGGAGAAAAATGTATTTGAATACCTCGCAGTTTTTCTTGATAATGCAGATTAATTAAGGCTTTTAATGCTACAGTCATTGCATTCATGCTAGCAAGATCGGCTTCAATATCTGGCACTTCTCCCTGAAAAGCAACTGTGAGCATTACTACTAAATTACCAGTAGGTGATAAAGTTAGAGGTTGGTCATCTGCCTCATAATCTTCATTGTCCCCAGAACTTAGGTAACGAGAGGCTGAGTCTGTAAAGAGTTCGTCAAAGAAATCTCCTGCTTCTCCTTCATCCCAGATCACATCTCCCTCATTAGAAGCAGACTGCCAATAGGTATCATACTGTAGGAGACTCTGACAGACTTCAACCAGTCTTTCTCCTGCTACTTCCAAGTTACCTTCTGATGCAACTATCTCCCTCACAGCTCGATTCAAAACACCCAATAAAGGCGTTACCTCTGAACCCGCTAAGTGAACAAATAAACGAGAGACAACAAATCGAGTTTTACCTGTAAATTTCTTGAAACTATCTTGCCAAGAACTCATAATTTACCTTCAAAAAAATCAAAAGTCAAAATTAAAAAGTCAAAAGTAATAAACGTTAATTATATCATGTTTGGATAATCAGTTATGATTAAAATTTAGTGGTTATATCAAATCTCATTAATTAGCCATAATAAAAATGTTTTTCTCTCTCATGCGTTGTTAGGAACGATAGGTTAATCTCCCTATAGAAAATTAATCAAGCAATGGCTAAAGTAGCGAGTGTTTGACAACAAGCAATTCCACCCACCTCTCTAGCTTCCCTCCTGGGGAATGGGGGTGGGCACACCTCAAGGAGGGGAAATAAGTCCCCTAAAGTCCAAACGTCACATTACACGGTATGGAAGAAAGACTTATGGAATTTGCCAAATCTATAGACATGAAAAAACTGAAAGGATTGAAAACGCTGATTAAACCATCCTCCAAAAGTATCAGAACTCATTATCGAAAATTAGCAGAAAATCGAAAATTAGCAGAAATATGTTACCTTTATACATCTGCATCAGCTCAGTGTTTATAGATGAAACAGGTGTAATGCTTGGTTTAACAAGAACTCATGCCGGTTCAAACAAGGGAACTAGAGTATATGAAATGAAGCCATTTTATCGAGGTCAAAAAGTTACAGTAATTGGTGCAATAAGTGTTAAAGAAGTAGTAAGGTTAATGACAATAAATAATTCCATGGATAGCAAAGCATTCAAAGTATTTATTGAACATTTTTTACTGCCAGAGTCATGGCCAGTAGCAGTAGTAGTTATGGATAATTTACCCGCACATAAACTAGCATCAATTGAACATAGAATTGAATCTGTAGGAGCTAAAGTCATAAATT
>NZ_JAAHGK010000775.1:0-3764 GCF_010672505.1 Okeania sp. SIO2B9
TCTTCACTAAAGCGATCGCCTAAGATATAATAAACTGCTGCAATATGTTTACAAACTCTAGCTTTGTCAGGGCAGTCACATTTAGCATGGATATCATCTAAGGTAAATGGAAATAGTCTTAAACCATTAGTAGCAAAAACTTCTTCTATATTTTGAGGCATTTCTCCTGCTAATAATTTGGCAGTAAAAATTGCTCTTTGTGACATTGTTTCAATGACATAATTCCAGTCTTCATCACTAAAAGTATCTAACCATAATGATTGTTTATAAGGTTCTGGAGCTGTCCCTTGAACTTGGGAAATAATTTCTTTGTCTTTAAATTCTAGACTCAGAACGTTTCCTTGTCTGGCATAATTTCTTGCCCGTTCTAATCGTTTTTTAAACCGATAAGAATTTAACAAGTCTATCCATTGTTGAGTCCACCATTCTTTGTCGTTTTGTGAGTTGTTATAGTTAGTCATTTTTTTTATTAAGAAGGAAGAAGGAAGAAGTAAGAAGGAAGAAGGAAGAAGGAAGAAATTAAGTCTCCAATTTGATGAGTAAGTAGGAAGGAAGAAGGAAGAAGGAAGAAGGAAGAAATTAAGTCTCAAATTTGATGAGGAAGTAAGAAGTAAAAAGGAAAAATCTTGCGTTGTCTGAGTTTTAAGTTAAGGAGAGGTAATTATTAATTAGGAAAAGTATTGACAGATAAAGACAAGTGCCTTTTTGGGGTCGAAAAAAGTACCTGGTTTTCAGCTCTTGATGCTCAAAAAGGAGCGTATTTTAGGCTTATAGTTGGGCAGAAAAATTTTGGGACCATTCTTACTCCTACCTTCTCGCTCATTCCCATTTATCCTGTCTTCCCCTCCCCTCCTGGGAGGGGTTAGGGGTGGGTCTTCCCTTACTAAAAGACTTTTTCAGCAAACCCTAATTATTAATTATTAATTATTAATTATTGAAGACCGAAAAGCACTTTTCTTTCTCCTGACTCCTGACTCCTGACTCCTGACTCCTGACTCCTGATTTTTCAATAACTCAAATTTACTCTTCTTCAATTACTTTATTTCTATCAAGTATTAATAAGTTTCTCAACTGGTCTGTATCTAGTTCAGTTAACCATTGTTCTCCTGCACCTACTACTTGTTCTGCTAGTTCTTTTTTACTTTCAATTAAGTCGTGTATTTTTTCTTCTAAAGTTCCAGTACAGACAAATTTATGTACCTGAACATTCCGGGTTTGACCAATTCTAAATACCCGGTCTGTAGCCTGATTTTCTACTGCTGGATTCCACCATCTATCAAAGTGAAAAACATGATTAGCACGAGTTAAATTTAAACCAGTACCTCCCGCTTTTAAAGAAAGAATCATTACTGGTGGACCTTGAGGGTCTTGTTGGAATCTGTCTACCATTTCTTCTCTTTGATTTTTGCGAGTTGCTCCATATAAAAATGATACTTCTCTACCTAATTTTTCTTGCAAATAAGGTTGTAAAACTTTTCCCCATTCGGCAAATTGAGTAAAAATAATAGCTCTTTCTGTTTCTGAAATTATTTCTTCTAACATGGCAGATAAACGTTGTAGCTTTCCTGAGTTTTTATGGCTAATTTCTACTTTTTTCCTACTACCTTTTTTAATCTGCAGAAGTACGGGATGATTACAAAGTTGTTTGAGTTTTACTAATAGGGCTAAAACTTTACCTTTCCGCTGAATCCCATCAGCAGCTTCAATTTCTGCTAAGGAAGTTTCAACTATGTCTTGATAAAGTTTTGCTTGCTCATTTGCTAGTGGGCAAAAGATAGTATTTTCTTGTTTTTCTGGCAAGTCTTGAATAATATCTTTATCAGTTTTGAGCCTACGTAGAATAAATGGTTGCACCAGAGAACGCAAAGTTTGTAATGAATTTGTATCTCCATATTTTTCAATAGGAATAGCAAAGCGACGTTGGAAAAATTGTTTTTTTCCTAAATATCCAGGATTCAAAAAATCTAAAATTGACCATAATTCTGAAAGGCGATTTTCTACGGGAGTTCCTGTTAAACCAATTCTAAAGGATGCTTCTAATTTTCTCACAGCTTGAGATTGTTTTGCCTCTGGATTTTTGATATTTTGAGCTTCATCAACTATTACTGCTTGCCATTTTATTGTCTGTAATGTTTTTTCATCTCGATACAATAAAGCGTAACTGGTTATTGCTAAATGTTTGTCTTTAATTACTTTGAGAAACTCTTTACCTTTGGCACGTTTATCACCATGATGTACTATTACTTTTAAGGTTGGTCCGAATTTTTTAACTTCCCGTTCCCAGTTCCCTAATACTGAAGTTGGGCATACTAATAATGTGGGTGCTTCTAGTAATTCTTGTTCTTGTTGATTGAGAAGAAATGCTATTGTTTGGATAGTCTTACCGAGACCCATATCATCTGCCAAACAAGCACCCAAACCCCAACGTTCCAAAAATGTTAACCAACTTACGCCCCGTGCTTGATAAGGCCGTAGTTCGCCCCGAAAATTCTTTGGAGTCGGAATTTCCTCTAAGGAACGATTATTTGTTAAAGTGTCCAGAAGTTCTTGGAGTTGACCGCCAGCTTCAAAATTAACGACGGGTAACTTTTCCATAACTTGAGTGTCTCCTGTGGCCAATCGCAAAGCGTCTTCTAAAGATAAGGCCATTTCGTCTTGACGACTAGCAAAGAAATTTTGGGCTGCCCGCACATCTTGGGGTTGTAGTTCGACCCACTCGCCGTTAATTTCTACTAAGGGACTATCTTTTGCAACTAATCTATTAAATTCGGCTTTGGTTAATTTCTGACCTCCAATGGACAATTCCCACTGAAAATTGAGGAGACTTTTTAAGCCTAGTCTTTCAGTTTTTTTAATTTTTGGAGCTTGGGCACGAATACTTAGACCTAAGCGGGAAGCCCATCCTTCTCTATTAGCTAAACTAGGTGGTAAAATCACTCCTAAACCACTGTCTGTAAACCGCCAACTCCCACTTTTAATAAATTCATAAGCTTGGTGTGGAGTGAATTGGCAACTTTGGGGAGTTGCTTGTTGTAAACTAGGTTCAATAGTTGGATAAATTCTTGATGCTAAACCTAAGCCACTTAGCAGTGTTTCTTGAGGAAATTTAATTGTTCTTCCTTGATAGTTGAAACTTGCTACAGGATTTTTCCAAATTGTCTTGGCATCGACTAAAAATTCTGGATCGTCTATTGCCTGAAGACAATATTCTAGAATCCAATCTTTGGAATTGTTGGATGGTGAATGAAGATGAAAACAGGTAATAAATTGATTTTCTGTAGTTTGATATTGTTGTAGGGGAGATTGCCAATTCTCAAGTATTTTGCTAATTTGCTGTGTTTCTTTAGTGGCAGGTAATTTTAAAGCTGATTTGGCTAATAAGGATTTTAACCATTGTTTAATTACCGGATTTAATGAGGAAATTTCTGTTTGAGATATTTCGGATGATATTTGTCTAATTTGTGTGTCTATTGTTTTTTGCAAGAAATCTTGGAGTAGTTCTTGACTTGCTCTGAGGTTTGGTAATTTTGAAGTGTTATTTTGGGGGATTATTTGTAGATTTTCTAAGGAAATAGGCGACTGCCAATCTAGTTGATATGTGCGACAAACAAGAGGCATTTGTAGAGTAAAATTTTTCAGTCGATTTTGGTCTGTAGCACTATCAAGTAAGGGTTGCCAAATAGCAAAAATTTGTTCATTTGATTGTTGTTCAATAGTTGGTAAAAATTTACATCTTGCTAATAAGTGAAGATTCCATCTTGCAA
>NZ_JAAHGK010000776.1:0-3761 GCF_010672505.1 Okeania sp. SIO2B9
CTCAATTGCTTGAGATACTAAAGGAATTGAGGGAATAGCTCAACCCGATCCGAGTAATACTAAGGAGGTTATTACCGAACAATTAGAAAAGATAGAGCAATATATACCCCCAAAGATAGGTGCTGGATGGGGAGCCTTAGGTGTTAAATTGACCTGTTGTGAAACTATCGACTGCTTTGCTTTACTTGCCTTTTCTATCAGTAGGAATGATATTGAACTCAATTTATTAGGGATTGGGAATTTAACTTTTCCTAAAGTAAAACCGGCTGACATCGATCCACTTGCCGTGGCCGAAATAGCTTTACAAGCAAGGTTTAACCCCCTGGAAGGCGAATTGCTAGTTCGTGGACAACTGACTCCTAAATCTTATATTTTGAGTCCTGATTGCAAATTAACCGGGGGTTTGGCTCTCGGGGTATGGTATGCTGGAGAACACACCGGAGATTTTATCTTTACTCTTGGCGGTTTCCATCCTCGGTTTAACAAACCCGATTACTATCCTGATGTCCCCCGACTGGGCATGAAGTTGCAAATTGACAAGCACACTCATGCGACTGCTCAGGTTTATTGTGCCATTTGTGGTTATGGAGTTATGGCAGGGGGAGTGTTAAACGTAGGCTTTAGTTCTGGCAAGCTCTGGGCTAATTTTGAAGTAGAGGCTAATTTATTACTGGGTTTTGCACCTTTTCATTATGATATTGATATCCGTGCCCTTGTCAGTGCTGGTTTCGGTATTTTTGGTCCTGTGGAGGTAGGGGCAGATGTTCGGATTTTTGGTCCAGATTTGGGTGGTGAATTAAAGGTCAAAATTGGGCCAGTCTCTAAAACAATTGAGTTTGGCGATCAAGGTTCTCCTTCTGCGGAACCGATTGACTGGGCAAAGTTTCAGAATTTATTCTTACCCAAAGCGGAGGATGTTTGCAGCATAAATGCTGTTGATGGGTTGGTTAAGCAAGTTGTGGTAGACGACAAAGAAGTTTGGGTGATTAATCCTAAGTCGTTTGAGTTGACAACAAATAGCTTGATTCCTGCGAAAGAAGCGTTATATGGTGAGAGAAGACATGGGTGGTCGAATACTAATACAAATTTTGGTATTAATTCTATGGGTATTGACAAGGATGAGTTACAAACCTGCCATAAAGTAACTATTGTTATAAACCCTGGTGAAAGTCAAAAGAATGTTGAAGACAAATTTAAGTTTGAACCTATCTTAAAGTTAGCGTCCATTGCGACTTGGGGCATACCCAGGACATCATCATTTCTCGGGTTGTTTGTGAAGGTCTTACCCCCAGAAGTGAATCAAGAGCAATTCATTGATAATGTGTTCTTTGGTTTTAGGATTTTACCTGCCAATTTTCCCCGTGGGGGTGAGTCTCATGAAATTGCTGTAAAATACTTACAGGATGAAACTTATGCTATTGATGAGCGTTATACTTGGGAAAAGTTAGTAAAGTTTGTGCCGAATTCCGATTATAATGAAGAAGAAAGGCGCGAGCGCATTCAGGATACTGTCCATACTAATCCGGTTCGGAATGCGATTTTAGAAGCTTTAGGTTTTGATAAAAGTGAGGTGAGTATTAATGCCGACGAAGTGGCAAAGAGTTTTGTCTTTGCACCCCAAGTAAAGTAACATAATTTATTACCTTGTGGAGAAAACTAAATGACTGAAACAATCCGAAAAGAAATGCCTTTTAAAATAAGCTGGTGCTATCCACCGGATGATGGCGAGCCGGAATTATGCGATAAGCTACTCATAGGGCACCCGGATGAGGCGAGTCCCCTTGAGATTGGGATAACCAATATTCTGGCAGATAAAACTATTGCTATTGTTCCAGTTGGGGGAGATACTAAGGCAGACTCGACTAATTATCACTTTCAACTGAAGTTTAATCCAGGGATTTTAGTCAACCTGGATCTGGTAACAGTGGAGAGCGATAATTGGTCTCTTCATCGGGTGAATCATGCTAATTATGATAGTCTTTATTTACTTTGGAAGGGGAAGGAGGAAATTCGTCTCGCTCCTGAAGAAGCCACCGAGATTATCTTAGCTGGAAAGGCGGCCCAAGAACAGCCAGTCAATCACAGTTACAGCATGGGAATATATGTCAACATGAGTTGGCAATTTCTACATTTTAATGAGGTGAGGGCAGCAAGTGGTAACGCTCTGCCTCTAAACTCAAGTCAAGACTACTACGACTACATTACTTTAGGATTAGAAATGGTAAAAGATACTGGAGCAACTAATATCCCTCTCTTTGTCGGTTTTGTTAACGGTAACAAGGTGATCAATACTAATGATGTCACGAATAGTTTGCTACTGCGACTGACGAATACAAACATAACCAACGATGACAGCGGGAGTATTTTATTCAATTATTCATCCGATCCCGATAGAGCTTCTGAGTTACAGGTAGTGTTAGAGGTTGGAACACCAGAAGAAGCACCCTGGGCGTTGGGAACGGAAGATCAAGTTAATAAAATTTCTATTCAGATTCAAGGATGGGAGCAAAACGGACTAGAAGAGGTCATAGGCGGAGGTGAAGTCAAAGGATTAAGATGGAGGTTTGTTCCTATTCAGGAGTTGGAGTTAAAACCTCAAGAAACAATGTTAATAAAATTCGAGAATATAGTGACGAATCACCCCAGTGGCGATGCTAACCTCTATTTGTATTATAAAAATGTAGTAGGTTACAGGGATGGGAAGTTCTGTTCACAAGTTGAAAAGGTGGGAGGCGCTCTCAAGAGAGGAATGATCGTAATATGGTATGGAGAAAATATCCCCGAAGGGTGGCAGTTGTGCGATGGGAGCACGCCGGGCACGCCCGATCTGAGAGGGTGTTTTGTAAGAGGAATGGAAGAGGACGAAGAGGGAGCATGGGTGAGCCCAGAGGCTAGCGAGCAAGGGGTGACCTTGGAGCGCAGCCACATACCGTACCACAACCATTTCGACATAGATGGTCGTGCGAGCGAGACGCTGTCAATATACGAGAGCGATCCGGAAGCCTATGATGACGAGGAGCGTGTGGTGTTCAAATCAGGGTTGTTTACCAAAACGAGGAAGTATCGGCGCGTGCCCAAGCCTTTCGGTAAAGAGGGGAATGCCATAGTGTTCAGTGCGAGAAACGTACGAGAGGTGGATCGCAACGAATCCGAGTGGAACACCGTAACAGCGATGCCACAACCGAAACATGCGAAGATGAAGTTCATCATGTATGTGGGCAATGATTAAAAGGAAATAGGAACAGTATGCGAAAAAAAGGAGTGTAGGAAAAAAATACTTGACGGTTACCTACCCAAAAGAGCATAACAGGTACGTGAAACAATCCTACAACTCCTCCCTTAACCCACTGCCACCAACGGCAAAGGTACTGCCCAATGCGTTCAACGGACGCACCTTGCTCATAAAGCCGGGCTACCTTCACCCTACATCTTTCCACAGTCTGTAGGGCAACAGTCAACCCACCCGGGGAAAACCGATAGCCCAAAAAATCAAAGCCCCGGGCAATCCGTCCAATAAACGTTTTGTCTGGGTGCTTCTCCACCAACAACCCCTCCATTTCCAGGTGTACTGCTTTGATCGCCGCCCGCAACTTCCACCGAGTCGGTGCCAAAACCACCCAATCATTTCAGTTATCAGTTAACAGTTATCAGTTATCAGTACCTCTTATGAAGTAGGAGGTTTTAAATTTCGATTAAAACCCAAAAAAGCCATGACAACAACAAAACCAGACAAAGTCCAATTCCTTCAATTCCATCAACCC
>NZ_JAAHGK010000777.1:0-3749 GCF_010672505.1 Okeania sp. SIO2B9
TCTGCTACCAAGCTGCTTTGAGAGTATTCACTGAATCTGCCCATCCCCGAGATTGGGCAGAGACTCAAAAAAACTTAGGAGCAGCCAATGGCAGATTCTATGTTTTCGGCTTTGTTACCTTTGATTCTGTTTTTGCAGGCCGATCCTAGACAGTTTAGAGTCTCTGCCCAATCTTGGGGGTAGTCAGAGAGGGTATATACTCTCAAAGCAGTTTCGTAGTAGGCAATGGCAGATTCTATGTTGTCCGCTGCGTTACCTTTGATTCTGTCACTGTAGGCTAATCCTAGGTTGTGTTGAGTCATTGCCCAATCTTGGGGGTAGTCATAGAAGGTTCTCACTCTCAAAGCAGTTTCGTAGTAGGCAATGGCAGATTCTATGTTGTCCGCTACGTTACCCTTGATTCTACTATAGTAGGCTGCTCCTAGGTTGTGTTGAGTCATTGCCCAGTCTCGGGGGTAGTCAGAGAAGGTTCTCACTCTCAAAGCAGCTTGGTAGTAGGCAATGGCAAATTCTATATTTTCGGCTATGTTACCTTTGATTCTACTAGAGTAAGCTGTTCCTAGGCTGTTTTGAGTTATAGCCCAATATTGGGGATAGGCAGATTTTGTTCTCACTCTCAAAGCAGTTTGGTAGCAGGCAATAGCAGATTCTATGTTGTCGGCCTTGTTACCTTTGATTCTGTTTTTGTAGGCTATACCTAGGTTGTTTTGAGTTATAGCCCAATCTTGGGGATAGTCAGATTCTGTTCTCACTCGCAAAGCATTTTGGTAGTAGGCAATGGCAAATTCTATATTTTCGGCTATGTTACCTTTGATTCTACTAGAGTAGGCTGTTCCTAGGCTGTTTTGAGTGTCTGCCCAATATTGGGGGCTGTCAGATTCAGTAAATACTCTCAAAGCAGTTTGGTAGCAGGCAATAGCAGATTCTATGTTGTCGGCTTTGTTACCTTTGATTCTCTGACAGTAGGCTATACCTAGTGTGTATTGAATCTCTGCCCAATGTCTGGGAGAGGAAGAGAGGGTATATGTTCTCAAAGCACTTTGCTTGAAGGAAATCAGAGATTCTATGTTGTCGGCTTTATTATCTTTGATTCTGTTTTTGTGGGCTAATTCGCTATAGTAGGATAATTCTAGGCTATAGTAGACTTTTAGGTTGTCTTGAGTTATTGCACTTGGGGCGTAGCAAACACGATTTTCTTTGTTGTCGGCTTTGTTAGCTTTGATTCTGTTTTTGTGGGCTATACCTAGGTTGTGTTTAATCTTTGCCCATTGTTGGGGATAGTCAGATTTGGTGAATACTCTCAAAGCATTTTGGTAGCATTTAATGGCAGATTCTATGTTGTCGGCTGTGTTACCTTTGATTCTACTAGAATAGGCTGTTCCTAGGCTGTTTTGAGTTATAGCCCAATCTTGGGGATAGGCAGATTTTGTTCTCACTCTCAAAGCAGCTTGGTAGTAGGCAATGGCAGATTCTATGTTGTCCGCTTTGTTACCTTTGATTCTACTAGAGTAAGCTGATCCTAGGTTGTTTTGAGTCTTGGCCCATTTTTTGGGATAGGTAGATTCGGTGAATACTCTCAAAGCAGCTTGGTAGCAGGTAATGGCAGATTCTATGTTGTCGGTAGTTTTGCCTTTGATTCTACTTTTGATTCTACGAAAGTATGCTATATCTAGGTTGTCTTGAGTCCTTGCACTTAGCTCGTAGCAAATTTCAGGAGGTTCTATGTTGTCGGCTTTGTTACCTTTTTCAGGAGGTTCTATGTTATCGGCTTTGTTACCTTTGATTCTACTAGAGTAAGCTGATCCTAGGTAGTATTGAGTCTCTGCCCAATATCGGGGGTAGTCAGATTCAGTTAATACTCTCAAAGCATTTTGGTAGTAGTCAATGGCCAATTCTATGTTTCCGGCTTTGTTACCTTTGATTCTCCTATAGAAGACTAATCCTAGGTAGTGTTGAATCATTGCCCATTGTTGGGGATATTTTGGCTCAGTATATACGTTCCAAGCAGCTTGGTAGCATTTAATGGCAGATTCTATGTTGTCGGCTTTATTTCCTTTGATTCTGTTTTTGTAGGTCGATCCTAGGTTGTATTGAGTCTTTGCCCAATCTTTGGTGTTTTCTTTATGGTGACTGAGCGTAAATAAATATCCGGCGATCGCTATTTCTATTTGTGCTTTTCTGTTTCCCCTTGGAAACTGCCAAATATGAAAACTCAGGTTTTCGATTAATGCACCAGTATTATCCGTACTTTCGGGAGAGTTGTTAGTGATGAGGTCGGATGCGTATTGTGGCAGGATGTGGGCGAGGTTTTCATTGAGGAGGTGTCGGTTATTGTCTAGAATTTGGTAGACGATGCTTTTGTTTGCTTTACCTGCCCTAACTTCCGATTCTGCTTGTAGTAGTTGTTGCAGTAGGGTAGTGTAAGAAACAGGATTTTGCGATTGATTTAACCGTTGCGTTAGTTTTTGAGCCATATTCATTAGCCGTCGGGCGTTATTTTTATTGCCTGCTTCTGCCAGATATTGTGCATATTGCTGCATGAAGGTGATGAATTCCTTATCGATTAAGTCTTGATGGTTTTGCAGTAAGTCTGCCTTTCGGTCTTCGGAACATTCTAAGAGTTGTTGAATTATTTGTGCGTATGCTGTTAGGCGTTGTTCGTTCATGGTATTTTTGTTTGATACGATAATTATTGATGATTCTCTCTTGCTGCAATTAAAACCTCTAGATAGAGGCGATCGCTTAGAAAGCGAGGACTTGACAGTTAAGAAAAAATTTACTATACTCACTTATCAGTAGGTAGAGTTCCCGCCGATTTTAAGCCTGTGGAGAAGATAAGTTACAGACTGCGGTCAGTGGTCTTCTGTGTTTGCGCAGCATTGCGTCAGCAAAGCAGGAAGCTAACTCCAGAGCTGCGTGCAATTCCGGCACGGGTAAGTTTGGGTAAGTTTAGTAGAACGGATAGGCAGATTCGGTATACACTCTCAAAGCAGCTTGATAGCAGGAAGTAGCAGTTTCAGTATTGTCGGGACTGTTGCTTTTCTGTTTTTGTTTGTTCATGGTATTTTTGTTTGATACGATCGTTATTGATGATTTTCCCTTGCTGCTAAATGCTGCAATAAGTACGCTAATCTATATAAGTTTTGGGCTTTGTTGCATGAAAGTATATAGCTGCCGCACTTGCTTGTGCATATCTACAACAATAACGCGCTGAAACTGCTGTAACTATTGGACAATAGATAAATAGAACATCAATCTTGGAAATAAAAAGGCTGAAACCTTTACAGGTAAAAGTTTTGAAAATTGAGCGGTCAGCCCTAACTATTGGACAATAGTAAATAGAACATCAATAATCGCCAAACAGAGCGATCGCTTGGCAGTGCAGAGCAATAACTATTGGACAATAGTAAATAGAACATCAATAACCGCCAAACAGAGCAATTAAGCTACGCAATGGATGTTAAGAACGCTACTTTCATGCAACAAAGCCTAAGTTTTGGTAAAAGTTACTCTCTTTAATCTTGGAAATAAAAAGGCTGAAACCTTTACAGGTAAAAGTTTTGAAAATTGAGCGGTCAGCCCTAACTATTGGACAATAGTAAATAGAACATCAATAATCACGAAACAGAGCGATCGCTTGGCAGTGCAGAGCAATAACTATTGGACAATAGTAAATAGAACATCAATAACCGCCAAACAGAGCAATTAAGCTACGCAATGGATGTTAAGAACGCTACTTTCATGCAACA
>NZ_JAAHGK010000778.1:0-3742 GCF_010672505.1 Okeania sp. SIO2B9
TATAAAACCAAATACAACCACCACTCCCAACCATGTTAAAAGATATAGCAATCGTATTGCAGTACCAATTATCGGTCCGTGAGATAAAAAGGAGCGATGATTCAGACTGGTTTGGTAGGGTCGCCAAAGCCACTTAAACCAACCCCATCGTTGAAATTGCCGAGAATTAATGTCCAGATCAGGGCCAAACATTAGCCCACTGAACAAAAAACCCCCAGAAATAAATAACGTTAAATGGGTACTCTGAATTAACCCAAAGCTTAAACTTGTTACTATGGGTAAACTCCACAAGGTTATTCGGTCATGGGTGTGGCCACTGGGCATAGCAGATTTAATCTAGGCCAAAAAATGCAGAATATATTTATCAAACTTAGCAGATAAAAGATACTTTTTTTTACTTGCATATTTAGTAAGATGTGTTATACTTATAAAAGTTGGGCGGTTAGCTCAGCGGTAGAGCGCCTGCCTTACAAGCAGGATGTCACTGGTTCAAATCCAGTACCGCCCATAAAATAAGTCTAGGTATTTGTTATTGTTATGGTAATCATTTTTGAAATTCCAATTTAACTCTAATTTATACCTTTTTGATTGATTTTCTCCTTTTCTGCCGGTCTCTGTAAAATGTTGGCTATATTAGTTTTGACTTTAGTGGACTAGACAACTTCGACGATTTCAGACAACTTCTGATTTCAGCATATCTACTTTGAAGTGAAAGTCCCATTCTTAATGAAAATGAAAATGGATATATTTGTTGAGGTACTTATTACTTTTGATTTCCACAAAGGCGATCGCCATACCAAATTTTATTTTACCGGACAATCAAGGTTTAAAGCTTCTGCCTAGCTACGCCACGGACTGTCACTCTACAAGCAGCAAACAAGAAAAATTTTTCCTTTTAGTAAACCCTCTTCTTTTCAATGCAATGAAAGGTAAAGTTAATAGTTAATTATTAATTGTTGAAATTCTATCCTATTCTTCTGGTACCTTCTCTTGAACTCCCTGTATTATTCTAGATAATTCACTTTTCTCGTTAACTACAATTCTAGTGGGAGAACCACTAATAATTCTTTCATAGCTACGGAAGGAATCTTTGATATCAGGACCATTTGATGTTATTGTATATTCTCTAATTCCTTTATCATGCCATGAACCACGCATTTTGAAGACATTAATAGCGCGGGACATTTCACCACGAATTTCCACATACTGTAGCATTATGATTGTATCGGTAATAGTCGAAATATGAGTATTCGTAATAGAATGAGACCCCATAAATTGATCGGTCGTATTAGTAAAAAATCCTGTTATTTCTTCTTGCTTGGCAAAACCAGTTACCCCAATCACAAATTGTCTAAAAGCATTATTACTTACTCCTCTTGCTAAAGCAGATAGAGAATCAATAGCTATTCTAGAAGGTTTAAAGTTGGCAATTTCTGATTTAATAATTTGTAAGTGGTCTTCTAAACCTGCTGATTCTGGGTAGCTACACAAGATTCTTAATAATCCCTTTTTTTCTAATTCTTCAAAATCTATACCCCAAGAATAGGCATTACGAAATAATTGAGCACGAGATTCTTCATAAGCAAAAAGCATCGCAGGTTCATTATTTGTACAACCATTTTCTAAGAATTTACTTACTAAAAGAGTTTTTCCTGTACCTGTAGCTCCAGTTGCTAATATGATTGAATCTTTAAAGAAACCACCTCCACACATTTTATCTAGAACTTCATCTCCAGAGGAAACTCTAACATTTGAAGAACGTTGAGTCAGTCGCATTGCTCCTAGTGGGAATATATTTACACCATCATTAGTAATCGTAAATGGATATTCCCCCTTCATGTGGGTTGTCCCCCTAAGTTTTAAGATTTCCATGGTTCGCCTTCTACGCTCGCCTTCTAGAGCATTACGAACTATAACAACATTATCCGAGACAAATTCTTCTACTCCAAATCTGGCTACTGGACCATATTCTTCTACTCTTTCAGTAGTCATAATTGTAGTTGCACCAACTTGTTTGAGTCGGGCAACTAAACGAAATATTTCTCTTCTGACTACAGAAGCAGCATCATATTGTTGAAATACAGCAGTTACTGAATCAATAGAAACTCTTCTTGCTTTGTATTTACGAATGGCATATTGAATTCTTTCTATTAAGGCAGATAAATCAAAATTTCCTACTATATCTTGCCCCTCTGGATCGGGAGAAGCGTCTAATATAAATAATTTCCCATCATTAACTAATTTCTGTAAATTCCAACCAAAACTGTAGGCGTTTTTAATAATATCGTGGGGAGATTCTTCAAAGGTTACAAATACTCCTGGTTCATCAAAATAGATAATTCCATTATAAAGAAACTGAATAGCAAGCAATGTCTTACCAGTTCCAGATGTACCACTTACTAATGTAGTCCTGCCAACTGGCATACCCCCATGACTGATGTCGTCGAACCCCTCAATCATAGTCCGAATCTTCTCAACTCCTACTGTTGCTATTCCATCTCTTTTAATAGGTTCACTATTTTCATTCATATTTTTATCTTTGGAATATTAAAAAAATTTTAGCTATCCACAAATATATAAGTATATCTACATATATCAGGATTGTCGCATCATTATGTACGGCGTTTTTAATTTTGGTAGGATTATAGAGAAATGTGCTCTCTGGCTTTTGTCTTCAGGCAAAAGTTGATCAAAAAAAATAATATGGGTCTAGAACCCCGCTTTTTAAGGCGAAATATTTTTGGAGAGTTGCTCAAATCCCCTATTTCCCCTCCTGGGAGGCAGTAGGGGTGGGTTAACTTCTGACTTCTGACTTCTGACTTCTGACTTCGTTAAATGCCATACCTAAATGAAAATGGCGACTATGTCCAGAATACTTATATCACAAAATACTAAAATTTTTTATGTTAATTGTATCAATAAGTTCATTTTAGAGATTAAATTCGTCTTCATTGAGTTCCTCATAAAGTAGATCTAATCCAATTAATACCTTTTCTCTATCTGAAAGATCCCCAATTATTTTTCTCACAGGTGGGGGCAATATTTTTGACAAAGTTGGTGTGGCCAATATTTTATCCTCTTCTGCTAATTGAGGATTTTTTAGTACATCTATGACTTTAAGGGCATAAACTCCTTGAAATTCTTGCTCAAGGATTTCTTTGAGTGTCTTTAGCGCTCGCACAGAATTAGGAGTATTTCCAGCAACGTACAACTTTAACACGTAGGTTTTCTTCAGGGGACTCATAGTTATTCTCTAGTGATTTTTGGCTGTTTGAAGAGTTTTTTCTTGATGAACAGAGTTTTTAACTATGTTTAAATTTTACTATTAAAAAAAATTATATTTTTTGTTCTCCTAAGGTAGAGGTTAGCAGGGAATAAGGGATAGTTACTTTCGTCTACCCCTGTTCACTATTGGGTTTAATATTCCACGGCTCATCTTTAGATTAATCAATCTGGGTGGAGTTTAATCCCCACCTCAATTGCCCCAACTCCCATAGGTTCCAAATTCGACGGTTCCTCTACCCAATTCCCTTGTTCAATTTGAAGGTTCATTTATTCATTGAAATATATTTGATAATGTAAAAGTTTTAAATTTTATTAAAGCTACATTATCTATTTTTGACATACTCCCGGCGCTGAATTAAAAATTACAGCGCGGGATTCTCACCCATCTGTGATTCTTGATTCAGCGACACCACTTACTATTTCAGGTTGCCCATCTACAGCAGAGGTGGTAGTCTCC
>NZ_JAAHGK010000779.1:0-3742 GCF_010672505.1 Okeania sp. SIO2B9
ACCCCAGAAATGCGAATAGCAGGGATTAGTGCAGAAGATACAAAGCGTCACCCTCGTTACTACTTGCCTGTGAGAACTAGCGTATTATGTCAATAAATTGCGCAAATTGTTAACTAAGTCGAAACTCTCCTACTGTTCCCTATTTATTTTCATTTGTTTACTTAAAAATTTAATTTTTTGCCATTTTCTGAAATGTTAATGCTAAAACCACTGTCTGATTTGCTCTTGTGAGCTATCTATAGCAGGCCAAAGAGTTAGTTAGGATATAGACCGATCATGAACCTTAGACAGAGAAATGTTTTTCCCACTGTTGCCTTTTCCTTAGTATAGCACCTATTTTAGTGATTATATTAGCCATTGGAATTTTCTTGTTCCGGCTTAATATCAATTGTGATCTATATCATTAGTTAGTCAACAGAAGTATCACTAACTAAGCTTCATGTTATCACTAAGTTATACTTATGGGAATCACTTACTACCTACATCACAATATTAGATAATTACCTTGTATTTAAAATTAGCAAGGTAGGAAAAGTCATGGCACTCTTAATTCGTCTTTTAGGTGACTTTAATAAAAAAAAGAGTTCTCTGCTACAACAGAAGTTGAAACAAATTCTATCTAATAGCTCAGAACATTGCTGTTTAGTAGACCTTGCCACTATCCATTCCATTAATAATTATGGATTAGTGACTTTGGTCACATTACATCGTATTGCTAAGAAAAATAATTGTAACTTATATCTAATAAATTTGAACGATACAGTTAAATATTATCTAGAACTTACTGGACTAGACAGAAAATTTAATATTAAGCAGAATGTGAAAAATGTTAACTATACTCAGTTAGTAAACTAACTTTTTGTTCTCATATTATCAATCTGGACAAGTACGTTATTTGATGATTTAGAACTCACAACTCAAAAGAAAGGAAGGATCATATACTGTTATGTTGTCACTGTGGACATCAGCAAAAAATGTAGTTGTTAAACCATCTACATAGCGATTAAACATACAAAAAGCTGCTGCAATTAATTACTGTGTCGTGAATTTCTCTATCTGTTGCACCTACGTTTTTTGCCTGTTGAATATCATCTTCAGAAACTTGTTTACCACCAAGCTGTACTTTTGCTGCTATTTTCAGTAGCGCTTTAAGTTTGTCGGTAATATCTGTATTCTCAACGTTGTCATAAACTGCATCAACGAAATTACTATTGTGTTTGAGTAGTTGTTTTGCAACTGTACCATGAACACCCGTGCAAAAGTTACATTCATTTCGGCGGGATACATAAGCACCTATTAGTTCCCGCTCCTCAACTGATAGGGGTGAGTCTCCTCTCAACAAGGTTTCACTCAATTCTAACAACAGTTTACCTGTATCCGGTCGATATTTCATTAAACCCGCAATGCCGGGAAAGCCTAATGGTATATCTATATGTGCCATCTGTCGCTCCTCTTCTTTTTTTTTACTAACTAAATATTTAGTTAGTAACTAAAGAAAGCTTTTAAATGTTGTTTGTCAAGAGTTAACGAAGCAAATGCTAATATTAATTAGCTAAGGATTAAGGCCAAAATATGGCCATAGTAATTAGTGTAAAGCTTGGCCTTTTCATATCAAGGCAGTAAATTTTTTGGGAGTCTATTTATAACAGTTGTGAAGCATCAAGGCAAGAAAAAACCATCGCCTAAGAAGAAAGAAAGGTTGCGCGATCGAGAAGCAACAAAAGCAGAAATTTTAGATGCAGCAGAGGAGGAATTTGCGAAATATGGTTTAGCTGGGGCAAAGATAGATGCGATCGCAGCTCGTACAGGAGTAACAAAAGCCATGATTTACTATTATTTCAAAAGTAAGGATGCTTTGTATCAGGAGGTTTTTCAACGCTTGGTCAGAGAACTTAATCAAATGATTCAGCAGTCGCACCTGGAGCAGTTGCCAGCAGAAGTAGCTTTGAAAATGGTAATACATTCAGCGATCACCTACAAAGCATCTCATCCCTATAGAGGGAGACTGTGGTTCCATGAAGCAATTCAAAATCAGGGTAAATACGGAAAATTAACTGCTTGGCAAGATAGCTTTGTATTTTTAATGGATATTTTGGAGCGGGGAATAGCAGAAGGAAGTTTCCGGCAGGTCGATCCATTTTTGACAACTATTAATATTCTAGGGATTTGTGTTTTTTATTTTGATGCTCAGGAAAATCTCAGTTATCTCAAGCCAGATCGACAACTTTTGAGTCAGGAAATGATTGAAAAACAAACTCAAGAAGCCATCAATTTAGTTCTAGGTGGCGTGCTTTTATATTCAGAAAACTCTGGTAAAGTTTAAAATACAAAAAAAAGTTAAATTTTTCTATAGTAATTTAATTGGTTTATTTTTACGTCTAGAATTTATTTTTAAGAATTTGGCATCTATTCTGAATATAATATCGTCAACATAGACATATATATTGACGATCCTCAATGAATAAATCACCAGTTTTTATGTTAAAAAATAGAATTGTTAGATTGGTATTAAGTACTATTTTATCTATAAAAATTTGCTTAATTATTGGTTATTTTACTCCGAGAAATTGGTATGATAATTCTTGCGATATGACTTTATTAAACAAAGGCATATCTATCTATATTTATAATACTGGTATCCATACAGATATTCTAGTTCCAGTCAGAACTAAAAATTGGAATTTGCAGCAACATTTCAACTTAAAATTAATAGCTAATCCATCAGTTTCCATAAATTATCTAGCTTTTGGCCTTGGCGATCGAGCTTATTTTCTCGAAACTTATACTGGGACATCATTGCCAATTATGACAATTTTTAAGGCCATGTTCCTGCCAACACCCTCTGCTATAAGGGTATTAGCCTATAGAAATATTCCTCAACAATATGAAATTAAGTGTGCTATAATTACTCAAACTAATTACCGTAGGCTGATGGAATTTATCAATAATTCCTTCCAGTTAGATACCCAAGGTAATAAAATCAACCTGCTCGTAGATAGTAATTATGGAGGCGGTTTTTATGCAGGAAAAAATAGTTATTCAATTTTAAGAGCTTGTAATGATTGGACTGCAGAAGGTATGAAATTAGCAGGAGTCAAAACTCCTCTATGGTCAGGATTGTCTAGTTCAATTATGTATCATATTAACAGTGGGTGCAACTGTTGAAAAAATAGTAGTTTTGAATACAAAAAATATTGTCTATGAATATTATACCCGCAATCGATATATTAGATGGACGTTGTGTACGATTATATCAAGGAGATTATCAGCGAAAGAAAGTTTTTAATGATAACCCAGTTGATGTGGCAAAAAGGTGGGTAGATGAAGGAGCAACAAAGCTACATTTGGTAGACTTAGACGGTGCAAAAGTAGGTCAACCCGTAAATCAAAAGACAATAGAAGCGATTATCAAAGCAGTAGATGTACCAATACAATTAGGGGGAGGTTTACGTAACTATTCTGCAGTTGCAAGTGTGCTTGCTCTTGGTGTAAAACAAGCTATTGTCGGTACTGTAGCGGTCGAACGACCTCAGTTAATATCTAACCTCTGTCAAGAATTTCCTGGTCAAATTATTGTAGGTATTGATGCCAGAGATGGTAAAGTCGCTACTAAAGAGCGGTCTTCAAATAACCTATCCCATACCTTCTCTGTATCCTTAAAATCTTCAAAACTTTCTGTCAAAAATCCCAAATGTCCTCCCACATTAACTGCCAACATTGGAATACCTAGAGCTGCTAAATG
>NZ_JAAHGK010000078.1:0-10930 GCF_010672505.1 Okeania sp. SIO2B9
CTTCTTCAGCTTTAATTGTTCATAGTACAGAAGCTGGTAATTTGTTCTATAATCCAAATGGTGCTGCAGAAGGTTTTGGTAATGGTGCTCAGTTTGCTAATGTACTTCCTGCTTTAACTGCAGACGACTTTGTTTTGCGAGCTTAGTTCCCATTTATACCTACACTTATAAGTAATAATTAGAGGGCAGGTTTTTAGAACTCGATCGCGCTTAAGTTAAAGCTTTCAATTAAACCTGCCCCTACAATTTTTTTTTACCTTTACAGGACTTACGCATAAGGTACGAAAAATTAGGATTTGAGATGGCTTCTGTGTGGGTCGCAATGACTAAAATTCGTTGTACTGTGTAAGTCCTATTTTAATTAGAGCTACCTACTTACCTCTGAATTTAATGCTTGTTTATTCACGAAATTTCAATCCAGGAAAAGGGTAGAAACAACTGCTTTTAGTACAATCAATAGCCCATATAATCCCCATTTTCTCTTGTTTAACCAACGTTCTCTACCACATCTAAGACACATATAATGGTTGCCGTTGTTATTATCTTTTACCCACAAACAATTATTTTGGTTACATTCTTTTTGCATGATTTTTTTGTTCCTAAAATCAACCTACAATTTCAGGATATCTAATCGTTATTTTGCTGTACAGGTAGACTTTTTGACTCTACCCTAATTTTAATTAAGAGTAATTTGGGGTAATTTGAGGTAATTTGGGGTAAACAATTTACCCTTTTGTTAAAAAGCACATTTTCAGCTATACTCGATGAGGAGAAAGTACAAATTAGACTGATGGGGAACTTTGAACAGTGGGATAAATTTTTGATAACTATTGCTAACCAAGCTGATTTGAAGGGTGAAGATAGAGAATTTTTTTTCAAGAGATTTGACATAAAAAATGAAAATTTGACGGAAGAAAAATTTCGCGAGCAATTCCTTAGCAATTACTCTAAATACACATTTGAATATTACAGAAAAGCAGTTTTTCGTCAATTAAAAATTATTTGTAAAGATATAGACCATGATAGAAAAGGTAAATCTAAAGAAATCTTCAATTGGCTGAAAAGAGAATATGAAACTTGGTATACTCGAAAAGAACATCCTGATATTTTAACAGAATTTCCACAAAAAGTTTCTACTTTTAACAATTTTGATGTTTTACCAGAATCTCAACAACAAGTTTATAATCCATTTATTCCATTGACAGGAATTATAGATAATCCAAAGCTCTTTTTTAATAGAGAGCGAGAAATTAATAGAATTTTTGAGGTACTTAATAGTGGTAGTAGTGTTGCTATTATTGGCAATAGTGGAGTGGGAAAGTCTTCTCTGTTGAGGGCGATCGCTCAAAAAGCTACTCAGTATCTCCGGCAACCTCGAAGGCCAATATATATAGATTTGCAGCATATTCATAGTGATGATGATTTTTATGCAGCACTTTGTGATGAAGTTGGTATTGAAAAGTGTAGTGGTTATAAATTAAATAGAAATATCAAGAAATATCGAATTTTACTATTGCTTGATGTGGTAGAAAATATGATTTATGACTGGTTTACCAATCAACTTCGTGGTCAGTTACGCGCTTTAGCAAATGATATTGTTCCTCCTTTACGTTTGGTAGTTGCTGCTTCTAAGAGACTAGATATTTTATTTCCAGATAGCGGGGATAAAACTTCTCCATTTAAAAATATTTGTATTGAAGAATATCTAGAACCTTGGAATGAGGAAACTATTTGTGCTTTTATTAAGAGTCGCCTTCGGGCTAATTTTTTGGAGCAAGAATATCAAGGAATTAAGTTTAGTGAGGATGAGATTTCAGAGATTATTAAAACAAGTGGTGGCTATCCTATTGAAGTAATGCGTCTATGTTATGAACAATTTGAGAAGAAAAAGCTATAGTATTTCTGGCGTTGCTGAATTGAAGTATGAATTTGCGATTGTTTGCTTCTGGTCAAGCCCCCGCGCATCCCCCAATTTTGGGGGACTTTTAGAGTTTTATTCCCCCCAATTTTGGCTTGCTCGGGGGGCAAAATCATACCCAGAATCAGCAACGCCGTATTTCTTGAATCTATGAGGTATATTTCCAACTATTCTTTATTCCCTATTCCCTCCTACAATAACTAAAATGACTATATTTCCCCACGATCAATTTGCCAAACAATATTTAGAAGAATTACTATCAAGTATTGGGGAAGTAAAAACACCCCGTGAAGTTCGAGGAGAGGTCAGACAAATAGACGTTTGGTTTTCACCCCAACCACAACTTCAAGGAAATCCAGAAGAATGAGGTAATTATTGAACAAATTATGGAGTTGCCAAAAGAAGATTTGAACAGGCTAATTTTACAGTTATCTAACTTATCTCATGGCGAATTATTAGCTAGATTTGGAGGAGAGAAATGAGATTATCACTACTTTTTACTCAACCTTTAGAAGAGGTTACTCAGTTGGAAAAACAAGAAGGAAGACAACAAGGTATACAACGAGGTATACAACTAGATATACAACTAAGAAGACAAAAAGGGTATCAAGAAATGCTCGAAAGCTTGCTTGTATTTCGCTTTGGCAAATTAGATAGTCAACTAGAGGTAATTCTTGAACAGATTATGGAGTTGCCAAAAGAAGATTTTAACAGGACAATTTTACAGTTATCTCACTTATCTCGTGACGAATTATTAGCGAGATTTGGAGGAGAAAATTGATGAAATTATAGTAATAATGTGGCAGGGACGTTCCATGGAACGTCCCTACAGGGTTATCATTTTTTTAATGTGGTTGATTATTATCGAATAATTAATAATTAAATAATTGAGGTTAAAAGCCTCCCCTCGACCAAGAGAAAATAAATTTTTTCCTTTTAGTAAATCCTCTTCCTAAAAGGGAGAAGTAATTATCCATTATCAATTATCCATTATCCATTATGAAGTTGACTTATGAAATTGACGATATTTTAGCTGAATTTAACTACAGTTTCCAAAGAACAAAATTGTCTTTACCTACTTCAAATCGCCAACTGGAACGTTTGCCAGAGTTACGTCAGCGAATAGAGGATGTTTGAAAAGTTGTTTAATACTGAATTTTGCCCCCCTAGCGCCCCAATTATGGGGGGAACAAGAATCTATTAGCTGGTAAAAGTCCCCCAATTTTGGGGGATTTAGGGGGCGAGTGATGTAGCATAAGGGACTTCTCAGACAACCTCTTAGAAGTTGCTCGTTACTGTCAATGTCAGCTCAGAATTGAATATCCTTTGAGTGTGAATGAAAGGTTAAAGGGTAATCTTGATTACTTGCTACAATCTAATTCTCAACTGTTAGTAATTGAAGCAAAACATGAGGATATGACGCGAGGTTTTACGCAGTTAGCTGTGGAGTTAATTGCATTATCTGAATGGGAACCGGAACAGGATTTAATTTTTGGTTGTGTGACTATGGGCGAACTTTGGATATTTGGTATTTTGGATAAAAAACAACGTTTAATTCAGCAAAATATTGATTCTTTGAGAGTTCCTGGGGATGTGGAGGCTTTAGTTGATGTGCTTGTGGGAATTTTGGAATAAAAGTAGTTCTGTCATTGCGTTAGCGCAGCTTTGCGATAGCAAACGGCAGCGTTTGCGCAGCATTCCGTCAGGAAAGCAATCTCAAACTCCCAAAAAAATGTAATTCTGTCATTGCGAGCGGCAGCGAGGCAATCTCTCGATACCTCTGAGATTGCTTCCTTCCACTGCGTTCCAGTCGCAATGACTATAATAACAAATTATCCAGATTTGATATAAGTCTTATTCTCAGGACTTACGCAAAGGCACCATTTATAGAGTGCCAAGACTATTGGCCAATAGTTTTTACCACTATATATAGCTTATCTGCGTAAGTCCTAATTCTATTAATTTTATAACCTATTTGCCAACAATAATGAAAAAAAACAACGATTCTGTTCCCCGTCTCGATCTAGCACCACAACTGAAGCGCCCCCTCTCTATTTGGAATCCTTTGGATTATTTGCGGTTGTTGTATTGGGTGTTTTTCTTTCCCCAGGCGTTGCGGTGGTATGTGGAAAATTATGGGGGGGTAGAAGGTTTAACGAAACAAACAACCTGGAAAAGCAGGCTAGAATTTCTGCGCGAGCATCCTAACCAGTTGAAATTGTTGTTTCAGGGATTAATTTTGACTGTTTGTGCTCCCTATTTGTTTTGTAAATTGTTGGAGCAAATGGGTTTTACGATTAATTGGTTTGGCATGGCGCTCGGCGTATTGTTTGGCGTGGTGTTTTGCGTGGTGTTTGGCGTGGTGTTTGGTGTGGTGGAAGGCGTGGTGTTTGGTGTGGTGGGAGGCGTGGCGTTTGGCGTGGTGTTTGGTGTGGCATTTGGCGTCGCACTTAGCGTCGCGCTTGGCATACCGAGAAGTATACAGGAAGGTGTACAGGAAGGCGTAGCGTTTGGCGTGGCGTTTGGCGTGGTGGGAGGCGTGGCGTTTGGCGTGGTGGGAGGTGTGGCGAGAGGCGTGGCATTTGGCGTGGCATTTGGCGTGGCGAGAAGCGTGGCTCTTGGCGTGGCATATAGCGTGGTGGGAGGTGTACCGGAAGGCATAGCGTTTAGCGTGGCGTATGGTGTGGCGATTTGGCATCCAGAAAACTGGTTAATTGGCGTAGGACTTAACTTCATATCAATTCAGAATAGTAATCGTAGTTTTCTCCTACCTAGAATGACTCCTATTCCTTTACCCTTAGTAACAACTCGCTTAAAATTTTGGTTGAGAAAGGATTGGCAACTAGGTCTAGAAAACATCAATCAACTGTTAAGATATAGCCTACAGTTTATTCCGGTAGTTAATGCTATTAATCAGGTACTAGCAGAAATTCCCCCAGAACAGATGATTTATCGAATTTCTCAGCTAGCAGAAAATCCTTATGATTGGAGACTTGTAAAATTTGCCTCTGCATCTCCAGTAGAAGAGTTGAAATTACAGTTTTTTAGAGGATTAGATATTTTTAGTCTTTCAATAGTCTTATCAGCACCGACTCGCTCAGACACTCTATCCCGCGCAATAGCTGCAGGTTTCTGGTATCTATACGAACAAGAACCCGAAAAAGCAACAGCAGCATTTGAGAAAGTACGCTCTCTACTCTACGGGGAGGAAATGTTCCTACTAGCTCAAACTCTAACTCAATTTCGACTAGCAACATCTCCTTATACAATTGTCGAAATACAAATTCCCAACTTTCCACCCGAACCTCATCTACACCTCACCACTTGGGAAGCGCTCAAAAGTTTGCGTAGCCTTGTTGAAGATTTAAAAGCCACCTCAAAGTCAGCTCATCCATTTGCCCTTGCTAGAGCTATAGGTCAATTAAGAAAAATCCTAGATAATGCTGATATACTTCCCCAAGCAGAACGAGGTTTAATTGTTCGTATTACTCAAACTTGGCAAAAAGCGTTAGAAAGCATTGCGACAAATTTAGAAGATACATCTATTACAGAACCCATAGAAAATCCCTATGTCATTGGCGATCCAGTAGAGGGTTACTTGTTTGTGGGTTGCAAAGATATTATGAGAAAGCTTGAGGAACTGTGGGTTAGGAATTCTCACAAGCAGTCAGTTGTTTTGTTCGGTCATCGTCGCATGGGAAAAACCTCTATTCTGCGGAATTTTGCTAACTGTTCCGGTTTAGATATTCAAGTTATTTATGTCAACCTGCAAAATTTAGGAGCTATTTCTGAGGGAATGGGTGAAGTATTTTTAGCCATAAGTGATGAAATTTCAGCAGCTCTCAGCTTTCCCCCTCCAGACACAGATGAACTCCTGAAACTTCCCCAACGAACCTTTAAACTCTACTTACAACAGGCAATTAAAAAATTAGACAACAAACGCTTAATTATTGCCCTGGATGAATTTGAAGAAATTGAAAATCTAATTAAAGCCGGACAACTCCCCCCTAACTTCATGGCAGTATTGCGGGGGTTCGTGCAGATGAGTCCGAAAATTGCCTTTGCCTTCGCTGGGTTGCACACTCTTGAAGAAATGACAGAAGATTACTTTCAGCCATTTTTTGCCAGCGTTATTCCCATCCGCGTCGGTTTTTTGAATAGAGCAACAACTAGGCAACTCCTCGCTAACCCCAACCCAGACTTCCTGCTCACCTACGAACCAGAAGCAATGGATCGCATTTACGACCTAACATTCGGACAACCCTACCTAGTGCAACTACTGGGATTTTTACTTGTCCGTCGCTACAACGACCAAATGTTTGAGCAGGGAAGACCACGAGAGTCAGTTTTGACCGTTGCAGATGTGGAAGTTATTATTCGTCAAAATGAACTATTCCAGAATGGGCGTTATTATTTCACAGGAGTTTGGGGTCAAGCGGCTCAAGATGCACCGGGACAGCAAGATATTCTTAGAGGTTTAGCTCACTATCCAGAAGGTTGTAGTCGTGCCACTATCCAGGAAATTACAGGTTTAGAAGAAAGTATATTAAATGATGCTCTTGAAACTCTTGCTCGCCACGATGTCATTATCGAAACTGAGGGCAATTTGCGGTTTGCAGTGGAACTATTTCGGCGTTGGGTAGTGGGGAATAGGGATCTGTTCGTAGTTGGGCTTTAGCCCTCTTTAAGACCGACGGAAGACCCAGGAATGAAGATTGAGAAAGGGAAGGAAGTATAGAGTTTCGACTTAGTTAACAATTTGCGATACGGAGCGCGACATAATACGCTAGTTCTCACAGACAAGTAGTAACGAGGGTGAAATTTGCATCTTCTGCACTAATCGCTGCTTAAGCATTTCTGGCAGTCTATCTATATAGACATAGACCTCTCTAGAAATCCCGCTCCCTACTAGAAAGGGCGTAGTAAGGGTTTGAAGGCTTTTTTAGTTATGTTAATTGACAAAGACTTAAATGTAAGTATAGAGTGTAAAGATGCGGTCAATTTGACCGTCAATGCCTGTGGATGAGTAACCGCCGACGGCCTCAGTAGAAGCAGGAAGTAAACATCAATTTGTCACGTTATGTGACGCTTTGTATCAGTTTTATGAAGCAGTAGACAATTGTATCACTGGATTTCAGATTAAAGGGCTAAAGCCCTACTACGAATGGGGCTAAAGCCCTACTACGAACGGGGCTAAAGCCCTACTACGAACGGCTATTTTTACTAAAAATCTAAGCGATCGCTCCGCCAATATGCTCTAACTAATTTAATTTCATTATAATTATAACGTTCTTGTAAATATTCATAAATAGGTTTCAATGCTCCATCTCCTACTTCTTCTATTGCAGCAATAATTTTTTCCTGATGTTTGGGTGTTACTAATTTATCAATATCTACTGGTTGCTCTTTTTCTATTAATTCAGCTAAATGACCAGCAACTGTGCCAGAACTTATTCCTCTTTGATTAGCAATAGCATCAATACTTAATCCTTGTTTATGCAATTCTAATGTTTCTATTTGAGTAAAAGAAGGAACATTATCTACAACTTTTGCTAATTCTCGAATAGGTTCTGAATTAGTAGGTAAAGCATTCTCAGCACAATAATTTCTAATAGCTTGAATAAACTTTTTTCCATACTTATCTTGTTTCCGACTACCTACTCCAGAAATATTCATAAATTCATCCAAAGTTTGAGGTCGTTTCTGTGCCATTTGTTGTAATGTTGTATCTTGAAAAACTACATAAGGAGGCACATTTTCTTCATCAGCAATTCGTTTCCGCAATGCTCGCAATTCTTCAAATAATCTTTGTTCATCTGCGGCTAAAGAAGTAGTAGTTTTTTCAATTTTACGTTTCTTTTCTATGGCAATTTCTACCTTTTTTCTTCGCCCCATTACATCCCAACTATTTTGATTAAGTTTCAACACTGAATAACCATCAGTTGTTTCATCCATTAAACCTTGATGTAAGAGAGATTTTGCTAAATGTTTCCATTCATCAGCACTTCTATCTTTACCAATAGCATAAGTAGAAAGTTTGTCATGTTTTTTGTCTAAAACTTTCTGACTTTTAGAACCTCTTAAAACATCAATAATATGATTCATACCAAACCGTTCTTTAGTTCTCGCCACACAGGACAAAAACTTCATTGCCTCAATAGTCCAATCCTCTATTGGTTTGGGATATTTACAGTTATCACAATTTCCACAATTTTCGGGCAAATCTTCACCAAAGTAGCCTAATAAAATTCGGTGACGACATTCAGTAGCATCTGCATAATCAAGAATTCGCCTTAACTGTTGATAACCAATTCTTTGTTCTTGTTCATCAAGTTTTTGAGCGATTAAATATTCAATACTTTTCTTATCGCCATAACTAAAAAATAGAGTACATTTAGCAGGTTCACCATCTCGACCAGCTCTCCCAGTTTCCTGATAATAACTCTCAATATTTTTAGGTAGATCGTAATGAATTACAAATCTAACATCTGGCTTATTAATACCCATACCAAAAGCCACAGTTGCCACAATTACATCAATATCATCTCGGATAAATTTAGTTTGATTAATAGCTCTTTCCTCATCATCCATTCCAGCATGATAAGGTAATGCAGATACATGATTTTGTCGTAATTTATGAGCAATTTCATCAACTTTTTTTCGACTATTACAATAGACTATTCCAGAACCACCAAGTTTTCTAATTATTTGCAATGTTTCAGCAAAAGTATTTTTAGCATTAGTTTTTTGACGGACTTCATAATATAAATTTGAACGGAAAAAACTAGCAATATGAATATAAGGTTGTTGTAAATTTAATTGAGCAATAATATCTCCCCGGACTCGTTTTGTCGCCGTAGCAGTTAAAGCCATCATCGGCACATCTGGATAACTTTCTCGTAACATTTGTAACTGTCGATATTCTGGGCGAAAATCGTGACCCCATTCTGAAACACAGTGAGCTTCATCTATGGCAAAATTAGAGATACCTTGTTGAGCATTAATTAACTCTAAAAATGGTAAAAATCTCTCTGACAATAATCTCTCTGGAGCAACATATAAAAGTTTGATTTTGCCCTGCATAATATCTGTTTCTCGTTTTCGAGTTTCTGTCAGTCCAAGACTGCTATTTAAAAATGTCGCAGCAATACCATTATCTTGTAAACTTGCTACTTGGTCTTGCATCAAAGAAATGAGAGGAGATACTACTATTGTTAAGCCTGGTTTGAGTAATGCGGGTAATTGAAAACATAAAGATTTTCCCCCACCAGTAGGCATAACAATTAGCATATCTTTTTGTTGAAGTGCTGTTTCAATAATTTGTTTTTGCCCAGGGCGAAATGAATCATAACCAAAGTAATTCTTTAAATGTTTTTCTAAAGATGGTTGATTAAATTTTGTTTGATTTTGCACCGACATAGTGATAATTAATTTAAAAATTTATTATATTGTAGGTTGGGTTAAGCGCCAGCGCAACCCAACAAAAAAATGTTAAATTAATTTTGCACAGGTACTTAAACTTTAAGGAAACTTCCTGGAATTTCTGCTAAAGATATTTTTCATCAATTAGTTAGAACTGCTCTTGAGAATCAGGGTTGGATAATCACTCACGACCCCTATCGTATTGATTTAGGATTTGTTTATTTTTATATTGAGTTAGGTGCATAAAAGTTAATTAGTGCAACAAAATATGGTGAAAAAATTGCTATTTAAATTAAAACTTTTTTGGCAGCTTCAACAATTTATGAGTTTCACACTGCAGTTGGAAAATTAATTAATTTTTGTATTGCTTTGGAGGAATAAGAGACAGAACGAAAATTATATTTAGTAATTCCATTAGAAATTTATATAGGAGTCGCCATTACTATATTTGACATATCAAAAGCTTAACACTCAGACAACACTAGATTTTTATTTCTTCCTTCTTCCTTCTTCCTTCTGCTATAAACGCTTTTTTAAGTATCCATTCATTCAAACTGTAATTCATCGTAACCAAATTCCATTAATTATTTATGATTTTGAAAAGGAGGCGATCGCTCAATGGATAAATTAGATTTATATCGTCAATTAATTCAGGAATTACTAACAGCAAGAGCTAAGTTACGTTCTCCTAATGACCCAATCAAAAGTCAAACAATTTTTGACCGCGAAGGAGAACACTATCAACTTGTTAATTTGGGATGGAAAAATAACAGTACCAGAATTTATGGTTGTGCTATTCATGTCGATATTATTGATGGAAAAATCTGGGTACAACATGATGGGACTGAAGAAGCGATCGCCGACCAATTAATAGAAAAAGGAGTTCCAGCACAAGATATTGTTTTGGCCTATCATCCACCTAATCTGAGAAAATATACAGAATTTGCCCAAAATTAACTATTATTGTAAAGTGGATGATATGGCTCGCCAAGCTCGCTAAGGATTTCAATCCTTGGCTAATAGTTTAAGTCATCTTAAGATGACTCTTGAGGAGTATGCCATCTTTTTAATCAATTTGACTTTTGATTTGAAAGTTTTGAACCTATCAAATCTTACTTTTAACTTTTGACTTTTGACTTTTAACTTTTCAGGGGTTGCGAGAATTTAACCAACTCTCCAAATCTTCTAGACTGTTGAAATCTAACAAATCTTCTCCTAAACTTTCTAACTCTTCAACAGCTAAATCTTCAATTTGATTATTTATTGAAGTGGGAATATCTTTAAATCTTTTTTTCAGTAAACGCATAACAAAAGCGATCGCTTTTGTTATGCGTCCTTCGACTTTTCCCCTAGCTTCTCCTTCTTGTTCTGCATAAGCTATTTGTCCTCTTTGATCCTGCAATGCTATGGCCCGACGCTCAACCATTTCTAACTCTTCTGGTGTCATATTAATTTTATTAGCAATGTTTAAAGCTTGTTCAATTTCTGCAACTACTCCCAAATTCTCTGGAATATAATCTAAGCGAGCAGCTTCTTTAAGAAAGAAAATCCACTTCTCTGTCAAAGTTTCTAACTCGGCCAAAGTTTTTA
>NZ_JAAHGK010000780.1:0-3736 GCF_010672505.1 Okeania sp. SIO2B9
TTACAAATATTGGAGTACAAATATATACTTTTATGGGCATACTTTTTGCTTCCGAGGGTTCTAACTCATCAATACAGATTGTTCTTTTTTCTTTAACTACTCTATTACAGAAAGTATCACATAAATTAAATTTTCTTCCTGGTACAAAATAATCCTGCTTTGATTTTACAGCTCTGATAATATATAATTCCTCCTTTACTTCACCAATAATACCAGTATCCGTCCCGAAAATTTCACAACCAGCTTGGAGATAATCAGCAAAAAGTTCTTCTATATTATTGTAATTACAAGTAGCAATTCTATGTAGCTGCTTTAGACTAGAACTAAATTGTTCTAAAGCTTGGGACTTAATAAATAATTCTGCTTCCCAACGGAATCTTTCCGTAACATCTGTTTGAATACCAATAAAATGTGTTAAATGCTTTTGAGAGTTGTAAACTGGTGCAACGAATAGTTCATTCCAAAAATCTGTGCCATCTTTCCGTACATTTTGCAAAATAACATGACATTCTTGACCATATAAAATGGCATTTCTTAACTTAGAAATTGCTGGCTGATTTGTTGATTTTCCCTGCAAAAATCGACAATTTTTGCCAATTAGTTCTTCAGTTTGATAACCTGTGATCTGTTGGAAACTAGGATTAACATAAATAATGGGATTATCTGGCTGAGTAGCATCAGTGATCACGATGCCATTGTTACTACTATCAAGAGCTCGCTTCATCAGTTCCAAGTGTTCCTGATTAGCATGACGCTCAATGGCAGTTGCGATAATATTAGCGATCGCTTCGAGAAAGTATATTTCATCCTGGGTAAATTCTCGATGTTCACAACTATGAACCCCCAAAACACCCCAAGCTTTATGAGTAAGTTCGGGATCGGTTGTTTGATATGCTGTAATTTTCAAGTTAGGTATGATCAAAGTAGCACCACTAACGATGTGATGGTTATGTAGGAGAGGAGAACCTGAAAAGCTAGTTTCCACAGGAAAATCTTTGACCGTAACTGGTTTGTCAACAAAAAGAGTATAACCAGCTTGAGACTTTTCTCTGGCAGCAGTAATTGTCGCTTTACCAACCAATCCTTTTTTCCAACCTACTCCAGCACGGAGGAGCAGAGCATTATTTCCAGGTAACAACTCTAGAATTTGGCTAAATTTTACATTCAAAGTTTTGGCAATTATGGTGGCAGCTGTATCAAGCAGTGTATGATAATCTGATGTTGCTATAGCTTTTTGCCCTAACCATGCTACTGCTGCTTGTTGACGTTCGCGAGATTTGAGGCAATCTAAGAGTAGGTCTTCATTTACTTGCGCTTGCTTTTGCTCTTTAATATCTCGGTTAACTCCTATAGTTGCAACTATCTGATGAGATTTATCTAGCATCGGTACAACTGTAGTTTCGCATATGCCTTCACTACCATCTTTGCGAATAAAGTTTATTTCTCCTGCCCAGCGACCATCTTCCTTCATCTTCTTGAGAATTTCCTGAGTTAACACAGAAGCTTCTTGCGGTTTGTGTAAAATGCCTGGAGTCTTACCCAAAACTTCAGTTTTGCTATAGCCAAACATTCTAGTTGCTGCTGGGTTCCAATCAATAATATGACCATGAATATCCGTAAGAATTACCCCATCATAGATATTCTCAAAAGTTAAAGCTTGTCTTTTTAGTGACTGTTGGGCAAATTTGCGTTCTGAGATGTCCAAAAATATTGACAGTATTGCAGTTTCCCCATTAAACTTGATGGAATGCATTGATGTCTTAGCCCAAAATGGTGTGCCATCTGCTTTTTTTAAGTACACTTCGCGGTCTCGCACTACACCTCCTTGATGCAGATTTGCGAACAACAATTCACATTCTTGAGGATTACAGTAAAAACCTGATTTGGGACGACCGATTAATTTTTGACCAGGAAGTCCAAAGGTAAATTCAAAGAGTTTGTTATTGAAAAGTATCACACAATCAACTGCACGGCTAATTACTATTGCTACTGGCATTACTTCCGCAATATTCTTCCACAATTCTTCATTTTTTCTTTTTTTCATAGCTTACTTAAAACCTATATTTTAACTTTTTAATTTATTTATAAAGTTGTATTTTTAAAGTTGTATTTTTATTGATTTATTTTAATTTTATTTTGATTGTCTTTTCTGATTTTTTTGCTGATTATGTTACACTACCGATCTGAAATAATTAGCGATCCCTAATCATAAAAGTGACATTTATTACATTCTCAAATCAAATAGCACCTGAAAAAATTATCACACCCCGATCAAACCTGATAATCATCTTGTGATAGATTATCAATATTGCAACATAAACTTATTTTAATCTCAATAATTAAATCTTAAAGTAATTTGTAAATTTTTTTTAATATTTTTTCTAAAGATTTATGAAAATTAAAGTAGGTAAATAATATGTCAAGATTAGTTATATAAGCGATCGCTGCCACAAAAAAGGCAATTGCTCACACAAATAATTTCATGTTGGTAGCAATCAAAAATTAGCCATAGCACACAAATATAGTCTAGATAAACTATTTATATAAAGTTTTGATGAAGAAGATAAATAGATTTTAGGTAATGGTTTAATGTTCGCCCTCAGATTTAAGCCCTACTAATTGTAAGGATTCTAAGCAAGGTCTTCTACAATTAGAATCTCTGGAGCGTAGCAATCAGAATTTTATAGACAATAGTTTCTGTAAAAAAGACAACTGGAAAAGCAATAATGAAGTATTGAAACCTACTGTTTTTTTAGTTAGGTTACCATTCTATATTGGTGGGATATTGGATCAGATATATCCCTGAAAAAAATATCTAAAATTATAGAATTGACGATGTAAACCTGGAGGACACCCGAACAATGTTAGACAACTATGAAAATCACGTTAAACAACGGGCAGATTTAGGAATTCCACCACTGCCACTAGACGCCCAACAAACATCAGAATTATGCGAACTGCTGAAAAACCCACCTACGGGAAAAGAAGAAAAATTAATGGCATTACTGCGCGATCGCGTACCACCAGGAGTAGATGAAGCAGCTTATGTCAAAGCAGGATTTCTCACAGGTATTGCCAAAGGAGAAATTACCAGTCCTCTAATAACTCCCACCTACGCAGTCGAATTATTAGGCACAATGGTAGGTGGATACAACGTTCAATCCCTCATTGACATCCTCAAATCCGAAAATCCCGAACTGGCAAATATAGCAGCTCAAGCTTTAAGCAAAATTCTGCTAGTCTATGATGCCTTTAACGATGTTATAGAATTAGCAGAAACGAACCCCTACGCCAAACAAGTAGTAGACTCCTGGGCAGCAGCAGAATGGTTTACCACTCGCCCCCAACTCCCAGAAACAATAACAGTCACTGTCTTCAAAGTTCCTGGGGAAACCAACACTGACGACCTGTCACCTGCTCCCCATGCCACTACTCGCCCCGACATTCCACTCCACGCATTAGCGATGCTGGAATCAACAATGCCAGAAGGTTTGCAAACTATTGCGGAATTAAAACAAAAAGGTTATCCAGTTGCCTACGTTGGGGATGTTGTCGGTACTGGTTCATCCCGGAAATCTGCCTGTAACTCCGTGTTATGGCACATTGGAGAAGACATTCCCCATATTCCCAATAAGCACTCTGGTGGATATATTCTCGGTGGTAAAATTGCTCCGATTTTCTTCAACACTGCTGAAGACTCTGGCGCATTCAATGGGTAATGCGCCAGAGTCTTCAA
>NZ_JAAHGK010000781.1:0-3732 GCF_010672505.1 Okeania sp. SIO2B9
AATTTGTAACTGGTAGTGCCAGATAATTAAGATAATTTTTAGTCTAAAAAAAATTATATGGGCGATTTTAAAACTAATATGCTAACCCTATAATTTCCTCAAATTATCAAATCATTAAAAGTCACAGATGAAGTTTGTAGAAAATGATTATGTTATTAATTAAGATAATTTTTAGCCTCAAAAAATGACATGGAAGCTTTTAAAACTAATATGCACACCCTATACTTTCCTAAAAGTATAAAACAGTCAAAGTCACAGATAAACTTTGTAGAAAATGATTATCTTAGTCATATAAAAGCCATTTGGAATATTAGCTAATGTTGGGATTTTTGGCCTAAAAGTTAGGATATTTATATTTAATTAGGCGTTGCTGATTCTGGGTATGATTTGATAATTTTGTATTTGGGATTTTTTATTTTGGATGGTTTGAACTACTTGTTAATATTAACTTTTCCCAGATCCGGTGTTCCCTGTTCCCTGTTCCCTATAAACCTACTTTCATACCTTAATTCAGCAATGCCTTTAATTACATAATTAATATAAATATCCAACAATCAAAAATCAAATCAATTATTGCACTCTTATTCATCAATTATTTCCTCCTACCCCCTACTCCCTACTCCCTATGGGTGGAGTAGATGCTTCATATATCCCAAATTGGTTCTATAAATTGAACCCCAATGAATATCAAAATTTTAGGAAAGTAACTAAAAACAGTTAGCTAAGTATGTAGGCATGAAAAGAATTAAGTATTTAACAAAAAGTAAAGTAGTTCCTAAGCCTTTTCCCTTCTGCTTTCTGCCTTCCTCTAATGATAAATTTTAACACCTACCTACTTATTAGGATGTGGAAATAATTTTTATAACATCAAGTATAAAAACTGTAATTAATACCACAATTTATTATCTCCTATAAAAATTTGGCGTTGCTGAAATGTAATGGTAAGTAGCTGAAGGTAAAATTGAAAAACTTATGTTTTGCGTTGATACTTAATCTAAAAATCATTACCATTCAGCAACGCCAAATTTTTAATATTTTACAGCAAATTAAAGCATAAAACTTTGTACCTTATCAACTCAAAAACATAAAAACTGACGGGAGAAAAGTTCCCGGAAGATTTATCCCCTGGTTGAATAACAACACGCGGGCAATAAAGCGGAGTAAAAGTATGCTATACAAGGAATACTCGCTAAAAACAAGGTTTGTCGCCATGACAAGACCGCACTTTGCGGTGAAATTCCGGCGGACAGGAGGCGGGGACGATGCTTCCTACGACGGCTGTTTGCGCAGCATTCCGCAAGAAAAGCAAGCAACGCAGCTAGAGCAGCGATTTATAGCTCCAATATCTTGAGTAAAACCACTCGTGAAAGCTACAAAAAAAGTAAGCTCACAGCTAGATTTAGGTCTATGCCGAGGAGTATAGAAGTCTGCCCTTCAGGCTTTAAGCAAATGTGGATTTATGAGGGGCTGTGTGCGGAATTTACTTCCGCACTTTAAACACCCCGTCCCATTTGCGGTGGATTTGCCACAGAATCCAGGGTATTTCAACCCCTGGAGATGTCAATACTGTAAAATAAATTTTAAGCTGGTATTTCATGCCAGCAATTTTTTTGATTAATATTTTCTAGGTTTAGCTATGCCACTTTCAAGAGCTAGCGGTATTCTACTGCACCCTACTTCCCTCCCAAGTCCCTTTGGAATTGGCGACTTAGGTAACGAAGCATACAATTTTGTCAACTTTTTAAGAGACAGTGGACAGCAAATTTGGCAAATTCTACCACTAGGACCAACAGGTTTTGGTAATTCTCCCTATCTAGCTTATTCAGCAATGGCAGGAAATCCCCTGCTAATTAGTCCAGATAAATTACTAGACCAGGAATTACTCAGTGAGGAAGACTTATCTAATTTGCCAGAATTTCCAAATGACCGAGTAGATTTTGATTTAGTCACAGAATTCAAGCGCTCTTTACTACAAAAAGCCTACGATAATTTTAAAATAAAAGAATCTGAGGAAAAACAAGCATTCTATGATTTTTGTGCCAGTAAAGCTTTTTGGTTAGATGATTATGCTTTTTATATGGCCCTAAAAGAAGCCCACCAAGGAGCTAGTTGGCATACCTGGGATCAAGAAATTGCCCGTCGTCAACCAGCAGCATTAAAAGAATGGCAGCAACGTTTGGCCGATGAAATTCAGTACCATAAATTCGTTCAATTTGAGTTTTTCCAACAATGGGATGAGCTGAAAAATTATGCCAATGAGCAAGGAATAAAAATCTTTGGCGACATTCCTATATATGTTGCCCATGATAGTGCTGATGTTTGGGCACATCCAGAAATATTCTGTCTAGATGCAGAAACAGGTGAACCATCTTTGATGGCAGGTGTCCCCCCAGATTATTTTAGTGAGACTGGTCAACTATGGGGCAATCCAGTTTATCAATGGGATAGATTAGAACAGGAAGATTTTTTGTGGTGGGTCCAACGTATTCAATCAATGCTTAATAAGGTGGATTTGATTAGAATTGACCACTTTCGTGGTTTGAAAGCTTATTGGGCAGTGCCACAAGGTGAAACTACAGCCATAAATGGTGAATGGGTCGAGGCACCAGGTGAGGCTTTTTTTGAAACTATTAATGAAAAGTTAGGGTCTCTGCCAATTATTGCTGAGGACTTAGGGTTGATTACTCCTGATGTCGAAGAATTGCGCGATCAGTTTGAACTTCCTGGTATGAAGATTCTGCATTTTGCTTTTGACTCAGGCCATGAAAATCCCTATTTACCCTATAACTATGTTTCCCCTAATTGGGTTGTTTATACTGGCACTCACGATAATAATACTACTGTGGGCTGGTTCAATAACCGTTCTCCTGAAGAACAAAAACGAGTTACTCGTTTTCTTGGTTGTACTTGTGGTAATGGAATTCATTGGGATTTAATTCGTTTGGCTATGTCTTCGGTGGCTTCTATAGCAATTTTTCCCCTACAAGATATTTTCGGATTTGGAGAAGAAACTATGATGAATCAACCTGGAGTTGCTGAAGGAAATTGGAGCTGGCGCTATCAACCGGAAATATTAACTTCAGAGGTAAGTGATCGCCTTAGAGAAGTCACAGAAATTTATGGTCGTGAGCCACAAAATGAAGATTCATAGTTTTTAATTTTTAGTATTGCTGGACTGGGAAATTTTAGTATTAGTAGGAGTAAAAACAACTTCTTTTACTTCTCCTGTTTTTCCCAGTTGCATAGTTTGTCCGTTATTAATAGGTATTAATATTCCTCCAGCGTTTCCTGCAAAGAAAACTAATTGTTCTTGAGCTTCCCAGGTCTTTTGAGTGCCCTGCACTAAAGTACCTTCAAATGCTATTTTTCCATCTATTTTTATTGATACCCAGGAGTCTTCTTTGACAATTACACTCACTGCTAAAGATTGTTTTTTATTTTGTTTTTCTAACTTTGCTGTTGTTATTTGATCTGTAGATTTTTCATCAATTTTAATATTACCTGAAGATGCCTGAGCTAAATCACTTTGATTTTTTTCTTTTCTATAATTATTAATTTCAGATTTTTTCCCTAGTATATAATAGCTACTCATTAGACGAGGCAACAAACTAACTGACAATAAAACAATAGATAAATATAAGAAGTAGAGATGATGTGGTCGTAGCTGAGGTATTGATAGATTGAGGAGAGATTTTTTGCTAGTTTCTTGAGTTTTTTCAGTCGGAAACAGAT
>NZ_JAAHGK010000782.1:0-3732 GCF_010672505.1 Okeania sp. SIO2B9
TCCTTGACATTCCTTTCCCTACCCACTTCCCGCATCCGTTTCTCTCCCCACTCCAGAATTTGAACTTCTAAATTATTGCCTTGAGCATTGGGGTCAACTCGAAACCACAAAATACCTGCAATATCTGCTCCTATTTCTGGAATTATCAATCCCGCAATAGCCATAACTTGACTGTTGCTATCTTCCCATAAACAAATATCGCGCTGCTTGTCTACAGACGGAGTTTCCAATTGCATGAGCATTTCTGCCGGAGACGGCCATTCATGGAATTGATGAACTAATTCACTACTATTTAGCAATTGAGCGATCGCCTCTAAATCTATCTCACCTTTATAGGGGCGAGATGTTAATGTTTTGATGCTCATAATTACCTCATTTATTTATATAGCACTATAGTTTTTTAACCAATTCATTCTTCAATAGGATAAAAGGGAAATTGACAAGATTAGAAAACTATCTTCTCGCTTCAAAAGCAAATCTCTCTGTTGTCCCTTATTTATTTTGAGGGAAAGGGTGCGGACATCTCATCAGACAACACCAGATTTTTCGCTCCTTCTTTCTCTCCTAAAAAACTAATCGCCCTTTTTCCTTCTTCCTTCTCGTATAAATGGTGTACTAACACACAAATCTTAATTAATAACTGATATGATAAGATAGTCTGGCCAAAAGAAAAAATTAAAAATAAAGTTCCATACTCTATGTCTTCTGATGATTCTATCTCAACTACTTCCACCTCTACACCAGAAGTAAGTACCAACTTACAAGTCAGATTCAAAACAGAGGAAGGAAAACTGTTATTACTCTTGCCACCAGAATTTAATAATGGTGAGATAGAAAGTCCAACTGCTATGACCTGGACAGAAATTTGGCAACAGTTTAAGCAACGCCTCAAAGCAGGAGAAAGATTTTGGCAGCCAAAAACAGAGGTACAGCTCATTGCTTTTGACCGCTTATTAGATACTCGTCAACTGCAAGAAATAGCTGAAGCTCTTTTAGAAGTAGAACTAGAATTAACAACAGTTCAAACTTCACGTCGCCAAACTGCTGTAGCAGCAGTCACAGTTGGCTATTCTGTAGAACAAAAATTTGACATTATTACTCTCAACCAAGCTCCTACAGAAAAAGTTCAACCTATGTTTGAACCTTTATATTTACAGATGACCATTCGTTCCGGAGTAGAAATTCGGCACCCCGGTACGGTAGTAATTGTAGGAGATGTTAATCCTGGTGGTTCTGTCATTGCTGATGGAGATATTCTAGTGTGGGGTCGTTTACGAGGAATAGTCCACGCTGGTGCTAAAGGAAATTCTCAAAGTGTAATTATGACTTTACAGATGGAACCAACTATTATCAGAATTGCAGGGCAAGTAGCTAGAGGGCCAGAAAAACTACCAAATCAATTTTATCCTGAAGTTGCTTATGTGACAGATCAAGGGATTCGTATTAGTAGGATGGTAGACTTTGTTAAGATACGGCGTTGAAGAAGTAGTCAGTAGTCAGTAGTTGGTAGTTGGTAGAACCGAGAAAATGCTCCTGTAGAAAATTTATTGGAATTAGGAATTAGGAACTAGACAACACTATGTCTTTAAATTAACGTGCAATATATTAAGAGGGCGCAAACAAAATAAGTATGTAACGAAAAGTAAATTCACTCAAAAACTTATTCTCCTTTGGCACCTAGCAAATCATAACGACAATTTTTCACCCCAACCTCATTCTCTAGTGTCTTTACAAAATCAATCTTCCTTGACAAAATCACAGTTTTAATGTAACAAGAATAAGCTGATATTTCTGAAGTTAACTTTGAAGTAGCAGATTTTTTGCAGTTTACATATCTAAAAAATTGGGTAATGAAATAATTATTATCCTGTTAGAAACTTTAAACTTAATCTAAAATACCAAAATAATCTCTAAGTTTTGACTATATACAATTCTTTATTTCTTAATTTCTAATAGCTTATGAGCAAAATTATTGTTATTACTTCTGGTAAAGGTGGAGTGGGAAAAACTACTTGCACAGCAAACTTGGGCATGGCTTTAGCTCAAAAGGGTCGCCGAGTAGCCGTAGTTGATGCAGATTTCGGATTAAGAAATTTGGACTTACTACTAGGTTTAGAAAACAGAATTGTTTATACGGCAGTAGAGGTTTTAGCAGGAGAATGCCGCCTCGAACAAGCAGTAGTTAGGGATAAAAGACAACCTCGGTTGGCACTTTTACCTGCTGCTCAAAATCGAATGAAAGAAGTAGTTACTCCCCAACAAATGCAAGAGTTAGTCAATATGTTAATACCAAAATATGACTATATTCTGATTGACTCTCCTGCTGGAATTGAACAAGGTTTCCAGAACGCGATCGCCCCGGCCCAAGAAGCTATAATTGTTACAACCCCAGAAATATCTGCCGTCCGTGACGCGGACAGAGTAATTGGCCTTTTAGAAGCCAATAATGTTAAGAATATCCATCTGATAGTTAATCGGATTAGACCTCAGATGGTCCAAGCTGATGAAATGATGTCAGTACAAGACGTAGAAGAAATTCTTGCTATCCCACTGATGGGAATTATTCCAGATGATGAGAAAGTAATTGTATCTACTAACCGAGGCGAACCTTTAGTATTAGCAGAAAATATTTCTCTCGCAGGCTCAGAATTTGTTAATATTGCTCGTCGTTTAGATGGAGAAAAAGTAGATTTTATTGACCTAGACCCCCCACAAGAAAATTTCTTTACTTGGTTGCGTAAATTATTATCATCTAAAATTGTTTAATATGGAAAAAATTACAATTTACTGAATAAATCAACTATTGAATTAACAATAAGCTAATGTTAAATGAAATTATAGAAAAACTTTTTTCTAGAAATACTCCTAGTAGTCGTAATGAAGTTAAGCGTCGTTTGAAGCTGGTTATCGCTCATGACCGTGCCGATATCAATCCAGAAATAATAGAGGCTATGAGAAAAGAAATTATGGAAGTAGTATCTCGCTATGTTGAAATAGATGACAACGATTCAGAATTTTTGTTAGAAAATAATCAAAGAGCTACAGCATTAGTGGCAAATTTGCCTATTAGACGTATTAAAGCCAGCTCAGATATTCACAATAGTTAAATAATCTCAGTTAAGTATCTGTAAAAAATTAATTCAATATTTGCTTGAAGTAGGAAACAGGCAGAATAAAATAGACCTCATCTGAAAATAGCTGTTGGGGACTCCCGTTATCAACGGTTAGAGGAAAACAGCTAGCAGATCAACTATTTTCCTCTTAAGCTTAATTTTCAGATTTTTCAACTGACTTTTGAGACTTAAGTTTTAGTGAATCAATGAAATCACTAATTACCTGGGTTATTGTTTTCTCATTACGGTAAATATACAAATAATTTTGTCTAACTACTTATAGAAAAATCATGGATCTAATACCATTGGGTGAAAAAAGAATGTTGCGCATAATTTGAGTGATTTCTAGACTTTACCAATAATGTACTTTTACTTTTGACTAAAAATTAAACTTTCTGAACTACTAGCAATAACTTAACTATTTATACCAAATATTTATCAAAATGATATAACACATTGTCTACATAGACAATCATATCTAACAAGTGAACTACGCACCGAGCTTGTTTACAGCGCTTTTCATATTGATGAACCACATCGTCATAATCACGCACCCTGTAGGGAAGTTTCATGGAACGTCTCTACTGTGGTATATCGAAATGAAAACCGCTGTAATAGC
>NZ_JAAHGK010000783.1:0-3731 GCF_010672505.1 Okeania sp. SIO2B9
TCTTAATTTGCGTTAAAGAGACAACTTCTGGTCTAGCTACTTGAGTCGGTAAGCGACTACCACCATCCAATACTCGGTCAATATCACGGAACATATCGTCCATCAAATTCTCAGCAAGATTATCTACCGAAATAGGCTCTTTAAATCTTGTTTTTTCTGAATTTTCTTCAGTTTTTTGGTAGTTCGTGGTCATATTCTTTTTTTACTCCCTATCCTCAATAATTTTTGATTTAAGAGTTTGTTTAATTTTGATTCGGATATTTTAGTTTACCAATATTATCTAGTAACTGTGTCTCATAATGAGATTAATTATAGACATTTTAACTATAGTTTATAAGTTATTCAGCATTTAAGCTATATATCTTAAATTTTGGAAAAGGGAACAGGGAATACTGGAGCTGGCAAGAAGGAATATAGAATCTAAATTAGTCTACTACATAACTCTACTATCATTATTTTGAGTTTTTGTCAATAATTATTTGACTTTTTGGCCAAATTTCAGATTTATTTGTAGCAGTGTTGGTTGTTTAGAAATTTGGTACAGCAATCTTTGTCAGCGTTCAATAATTAACAATTAATCATTACCTATCCTGAAAATTATAGGATTAGCGAACATATTTTTTTTACTTCTTTAAAAAACAGGATTAAAATCTTAATTATTCTGTAAATTATGCTCATCTAGTGAATATTTATAGAGAGATATTATTGATTTTTTTTTGTAAAAAAACTAAGATAGATATTGAGAAAATAATAGATAAAAAATAGAGGTCTATTGAACCAGACATGATATTACTTTTAAGTTGCTACAGGCAAGCGACCTTCAACTCTCTGATATTGCTTGGTTAAGAGCCAGGTTTGACTGTCTTCGTAGGTATCACTAGAAAAAGATAGTTGATAATTTTCAGCGGGATTATAAATATAGCTTTGACCTGAAGTATTGGCGATTAAAATTAACACTTGAGGGGGAAAAGCAGTGCGGTCAATCCAAAGTTCGGTAAACTGTAAATTGAGAGCTAGGTCTGTCTGAGTTTCTGTTTCTGGTAGGTCTTCGACTTGTTGGAAGCGTTGTCGTAATTTTGTTAATATAGTTTCATCGCTACTTTCTACATCGTAAGCGCTGCTATCTACGGCACGAACGATTATATTTGGCTCTTGTCCGTTGTCTGGATAGTATAGGTTATGGAAACACTAGAAGAGGCTCTTATAATAGTCAACCAACTTTCCATCGAACAAAGAGAAATGTTATTAGAAATTGTTAAAAATCAAATGATTGAAGCTAGTCGAGAGGAAATAGCTCAAGAAGCAAAAGAAGCGATCGCCTCTTTTCATAGAGGAGAATTACAATCTCAGTCTATAGAAAATATTATCACTGAGTTACAAGCAACTTTAACAGAAGATTAATAAGAAAAATTGTTTTCACCCCCAAATTTAAACGGTCATTTCGTAAATTTGTGAATAGATATAAAACATGGTTAATCAAATTACCGATCTAAAATTACTGTATGAAGTAGATGATTTATTGTGGTTAGAAAAAACAATCAAACTACTAAATAATCGTCAATTAGAAAACCTAGATTATGAAAACTTAATTGAGGAATTAGAAGCCTTGGGTAGAAGTGAAAAAAGTGCTGCTCAAAGTTTCGTTATTTTAATTATTCAACATTTACTACTTTATCAATATTGGGAGGAAGAAAGAGCTAATAACTCTAGGCATTGGCGTGGATAAATTTTTGCTTTTCGGACTCAATTAGAATTAAAAATCACAACAAACATTCCCCCCTTACCAAGGGGGGTTAGGGGGGATTCCTCTCTAAGGAATCATTTAGCTGAACGACTTGACTATCTTTATAGTAAAGCTAGAAAAAGCGCTCAAATTAAATCAGAACTTCAATTACCAGAAATTAACCCTTATTCTCTTGAACATATATTGGATGAAGATTGGCTACCAGAGTAATTATTTAACATCTCCTTCTTTATCAATATGAGCATCAGTTACATACATAATTTTTTCCCATTTCATATAATCAACTAAAAGGTAAACCCACGCGGGCAAGATGCCTGCACTGGCAACATTTAATTGTCAATATCTGTACTTCCAAATAAAGACTCTAAATTACGATATCCACTAACTATTCTCACGATTTCTATTTCTACCTCAGTTACTTGATAAAAAATAATATAACCATCTAAGGGCATACCACTAAAATAAGGCGTAATCTGAGCATAACTTCGCCCCATCTTAGGAAAGTTAATTAAGTTTTTACACTTATCATCAAAGCGTTTAATAAAACGTTCGCCTGCTTCTAAACTAAAGTTACTAAAATAATCAGAAATCTCATCTAGATCGCGAATAGCTGCTTGAGATAAACTATATTTATTCACTTAAATTTTCCTCTCGCAACCGCTGAAATTTTTGCTTTAATTGTGCAATAACAATTTATCCATCAACTTTTTCACCCTTTTCTAATTGTTCTAAACCTACTTTAACTTGAGCGCGAGTTTCATCAAGCCATTGTTGATAATCTTGTTCTTGTTTTTCTAATAGTTTTAACGCCACATCAATCGCCTGTTGAATATTGGTATACCTTCCCTTAGTAATTTGGGATTGAATAAATTTTTCTTGTTCGGGACTTAAGATAATATTCATCATCCAATTTAAAAAATAAACTATATTTAATTCTATCCTTAAATTAATATTGTTAGTTGGTGGTGCGTTAATGAAATGTAACGCACACTACAAAAATCTTTAACTTTTAACTCCAACAATTGGATAATCGGCTATAATAAATATTCTTAACTTCTTGGTTAAGATGTAGAAATATTAGACTCTCTTCAAACATTATCTGGAGAGGATATTTTACCAGGATTTATATTAGATATGACAATAATTTGGTAGTTAACTCTGAGGAATAAATAACCAAAATGACAAATTTGACTATCGAGCTTAACTCAGTAATTGAGATGACAGAAGAACAATTTTTTCAACTATGTCAAAAAAACCCGGATTTAAGATTTGAAAAAAATGCTAAAGGAGATTTAATTATTATCTCGCCGACGGGAGGAGAAACTGGAAGTTATAACGCTGCATTAACTTCTAAAATTTGGATTTGGAATGATCAAAGAAAGCTAGGTATAGTTTTCGACTCATCCACAGGTTTTAAACTCCCAAATGGCTCTAACCGTTCTCCCGATGCTTCCTGGATACCTATAGAAAAATGGAATAATTTAACTCCCGAACAAAGAACTAAATTTTTACCTCTTTGCCCTGATTTTTTAATCGAATTAATGTCACCTTCCGACAGCTTATCTAAAACTAGAGAAAAAATGAAAGAATATCTGGAAAATGGAATGCAGTTAGGTTGGTTAATTAATCCTAAAAATCGGCAAGTAGAAATTTATCGCGTTGGTAAAGATGTGGAAATATTAGACTCTCCTGAAGTATTATCTGGTGAAGATGTTTTGCCTGGATTTATATTAGATATGACAAGAATTTGGTAGTTAAAATTGTAAATTTATCGACATATACTGAAAAATTATCGAAATTTTTGTTGCGCGATCGCTAAATTTTTCACAAATAGACACAAAATATGATTAATCAAATTACCGCTCTAAAATTACTGTATGAAGAAGATTATTTCCTGTGGTTAGAAGAAACGATCAAACTACTGAATAATCGTCAATTAGAAAACCTAGATTATGAAAACTTAATTGAGGAATTAGAAGCATTGGGA
>NZ_JAAHGK010000784.1:0-3720 GCF_010672505.1 Okeania sp. SIO2B9
CGAGCTATTTGATAATTTATTGGTAGCTTAACTAAAGCAGCTATAGTAATTCTGAGTAATCTATATATTAAAACTAATTTATTTGTATGTTTTTCTAAACTTAATAGGTAGCTATAGATGCTATGCTCAAGTTTTAATTCGGGATTTTTATTGGTAATGGAAGATGGTTGATGAATTACAGATATTTTTTGAGTTATGGCAATTTTATGACCTTGTTTTACATAGCGTCTACAGAAGTCAAAATCTTCATAATATAAAAAATAATCTTCATCAAATTCAGGACAGTTTTTAAAGTTTTTGAAGTTAATTAACATACTGCATCCTGTCACCCAATCTGCGATTGATGTTTCTGTGTTGGAGATAAATTCATTAGCAATTATTTTGCCAGTTTTAGGAATAAATTTTCCGCCACTAAACCAAACTTTTCCTGTGGGTTCGTAGACGGTTGTTCCTAATATGGAAAATTCGGGATTTTTGGCTAAAAAATGATGTGCTTTTTCCAGAGAATCCGGGAATAAATAAGCATCGGGATTAATTAACCAAATTATGGCTTGAGGGTTTTGGTCATAAATCCAGTTTAATCCTAAATTGCAAGCTTTTCCATATCCTAAATTAGTTTCTGAGTCGATAATAATTGTGGTGTTCTTTTGGAGTTGATAAATAGAATTATCATCGGTAGAATTATTGATGATAATAATTTCCTGAAATAGTTGGGGAGTTAATGTAATGGAATTGATTAATTTTTGAATTAATTGAGTGGAATAGTAATTAACTGTGAGAAAGTATATAGTTTTTATATTAGTTTCTCCTTCGGGGTGGGGTAAAAGTTCAGTTAAGTGAAGCTAAAACAACTAAAATGGTGCGTTACGATGGATTTCTAAATACCGTTCCGAGTCTAAATTTTAGCCGTCTAACGCACCCTACTAGACCGACTAAAATGGTGCGTTACGATGGATTTCTAAATACCGTTCCGAGTCTAAATTTTAGCCGTCTAACGCACCCTACTGGACCGACACATCTAATTTTATGCATTAGATTATTGGGGCGGGGGCGGGTTTACTTAGTCGTAGGTGACACCATTAACTTAACGCGGAACCCGCCCCTACTATTGCACCATTTTAGGCGTGTTAGTCCACTACAATAATGCTAAAAATACATAAAAACTCGGAAACTTTTATCCCTTATCCCCTTATCCCTGTTGCCTGTTGCCTGTTGCCTGTTGCCTGTTGTCTATTGCCTAATTATGTTAATTCTATTTGACTATCATCACCAATCATAAATCGTAATGCTTTAGGACGTTGTGGAGCATTAATTAGTTGGGCACGACGACCGAGTAAACTATCAACAATACGTTGGTGAATTTCAATAATTTTTGCTCCTTGTAATATCACACTATGCTCAATGTCAACATCAATTAAAGTTACATTATCGGCAATACTACTATAAGGACCAATAAAACAATTTTCCAAGTGACAATTATCTCCTATAATCACCGGACCTCGAATACTACAATTAATTAGTTTAGTATTTTCACCAATTTTTACTCGCCCAATAATTTGACTTTGAGAATCTATTTCCCCATTTACTGAATTAGTTAAACGAGTATCTAAAATAATTTGATTAGCACTGAGTAAATCATCTTTTTTACCTGTATCTAACCACCAACCTTCTAAGGTACGTGCTTCAACAGAAATTTCTTGATCTGCACCGGATGTTTGTTGGTCAATTAAATATTGAATAGCATCAGTAATTTCTAATTCTCCTCTAGCTGAAGGTTTGATATTAGCAATGGCATTATGGATTTTATTTGAGAAGAAATATATTCCCACCAGTGCCAAATCAGATGGAGGAACTTTCGGTTTTTCTACTAACCCTAAAACTTTTCCCTTTTCATCTACTTTTGCTACACCAAATGCTGTGGGATTAGGTACTTTTCGCAGCAAAATTAAAGCATCTAATTGTTCTTGTTTGAAAGTCTCTAAAAATTGTTCTAGCTGACTCTCAATAATATTATCTCCTAGATACATGATAAAAGGAGAATCTGCCAAAAATGGTTGGGCAATTTTCACAGCATGAGCTAAACCAGCAGGTTGCTCTTGCAGAATATAGGTAATATTAGCTCCAAATTTTTCGCCGTTTCCTGTTAATTCTTGTACTTCTTTTCCCGTTTCTGGACTAATAACAATGCCAATGTCGGTAATACCTGCTGCGATAATACCCTCAATGCCATACCACAAAATAGGTTTATTCGCAACTGGTACTAATTGCTTTGCTCCTGTATAAGTAAGAGGACGTAACCTTGTACCTTTTCCACCAGAGAGAATTAATGCTTTCATGTCAATACTTCCAATTGCGGATTTTTGTTGTAGTTTTTGTTCTTAGGGCTGAATTTTTTCTCACTTTAGCATAAGAAGGAAGAAGGAAGAAGCAAGAGGGAAGAAGGAAGAAGCAAGAGGGAGAAAGGAAGAAGCAAGAAGAAAAAACTATTAGTCAATTAATTGTGACTATTTTTGTCAAGTGATAAATAGGATAAGAGATTTTTTCTGGGAGAAATTCTGTAAAATTTTGTCAAAAATCTTTACTACTCAAGAGAAGACAAATTTCTCCCTCATCAGAGAAAATTATCCATCAATTAATTCTGACTATTTTGAGAAAGTGACAAATAGGATAAGAGATTTTTCCTGTGAGAAAATTCTCTGAAATTTTGCCAAAAAGCTCCACTACTGAACAAGAGACAAATTTCTCCATTTTCAGAACATGACAAACAGGGTCAGAGATTTTTTCTGGGGAAATTCTGTGAAATTTTGCCCAAAATCTTCACTACTGAAAAAGAGACTAATTTCTGGGTGATTAGGGAAAATTTGCCATTAATTAATTATCGTTATTTTCAGAACATGACACACAGTGTCAGAGATTTTTTCTGGGGAAATTCTGTGAAATTTTGCCCAAAATCTTTACTACTGAAGAGGGCAAAAAATTTCTCCCTCATCAGGGAAAATTTGCCATTAATTAATTCTCGCTATTTTCAGAACATGACACACAGTGTCAGAGATTTTTTCTGGGGAAATTCTGTAAAATTTTGCCAAAAATCTCCACTACTGAAGAGGAGACTAATTTCTCCCTCATCAGGGAAAATTTGCCATTAATTAATTCTCGCTATTTTGGTCAAGTGACAAACAAGATAAGAGATTTTTCTGCGAGAAAATTCTGTAAAATTTTGCCCAAAATCTCTACTACTGAAGAGGGGAAAAAATTTCTCGGTGATTAGGGAAAATTTGCCATTAATTAATTCTCGCTATTTTGGTCAAGTGACAAACAAGATAAGAGATTTTTCTGCGAGAAAATTCTGTGAAATTTTGCCAAACAGCTCCACTACTGAAAAGGGAAAAAAATTACCGCTCATCAGGGAAAATTATCCATTAATTAATTCTGTCTATTTTGGCAAAGTGACACACAGGATAAGAATTTTTTTCTGTAAATGATATTTCCAAAGATATAATAAGACGGTAAAATTCAGAAAAGTTTGATATTAGCTCAATATAATTATATGAGAATTATATGGCAAGACCACAGCTATAGCACTACAAGAATTGCTTAGGACATTTTTCAATCCTAAAACCCTATTCCCTATTCCCTATTCCCTAGCGCTATATCTAATTTCGGGATAAATATGAACAATCACTCTTTTTTCAAATTATTAAATACTAAACTTAATTCACA
>NZ_JAAHGK010000785.1:0-3717 GCF_010672505.1 Okeania sp. SIO2B9
TACCCGTGTCGGCGACAGATGTAACAGAAACCGCACCAAGATAAGAAAAAATGAAAAAAACATTTCCCCGTGTTTGATTCATAATCACTCTATGTCCTAACCAACTCGTTCTTTGCTATAGGTAAAATCTTATTACCTACAACTTACAATCTATGACCTACGACCTTCCACCTTCTACTTGAAAAAGGTGTTAGGTACTAGATGTTAGGTAAAATCTTGTTAGCTACAACCTACCACCTTGAGAGCGTAGCGACAATTATTTATCAATAAAAAAACAACGGAAAACTAACATGATTAACGAAGTATTCATGCCTGCCCTTAGTTCGACTATGACCGAGGGTAAAATTGTTTCTTGGCAAAAATCCACTGGTGATTGGGTGGAAAAAGGAGAAACAGTAGTAGTAGTTGAATCAGACAAAGCAGATATGGATGTAGAATCCTTTTTCTCTGGATATCTGGCCAATATAATTGTAGAAGCTGGTGATGTAGCAGCCGTAGGGTCTACGATCGCTTTATTGGCTGAAACAGAGGCAGAAATTGAAACAGCCAAACAGCAAGGAGGTGCTACAACTAAGCAAGAAACTGCTCCTGCTGCTTCTACTGCTGCAACTGCCGTTGCTACAGTCCCCTCTTCTATCACAACAGAAACAAAAGAGAACAACGGTCGCCGTAATGGACGGATTATTGCTTCCCCTCGTGCTCGGAAGTTGGCCAAAAAATTGAAGGTAGATTTAAGTACTCTCAAAGGTACTGGCCCTCATGGTCGAATTGTGGCAGAAGATGTAGAAATGGCAACAGGTAGTACTCCAACTTCAGTTGCTGCATCTGCGAAGACCGCGACTCCCGTTATTCCTACTCAACCATCTATTCCTACTGCCCCACCTCCACCATCTGCACCTCCAACTCCGATAACTCCTGGACAAGTTGTCAAGATGAATACTCTGCAAAATGCAGTGGTGCGAAATATGATGGTCAGTTTATCTGTGCCTACTTTCCATGTTGGTTACACGATCGCTACAGATAACTTAGATGGGTTGTATAAACAGATTAAGTCTAAGGGTGTGACAATGACTGCGATGTTAGCAAAAGCCATAGCAATGACTTTGCAACAACATCCTTTATTAAATGCTGCTTATGTGGAAGGAGGTATTCAGTATCCTTCTGGGATTAATATTGCAGTGGCAGTGGCAATGCCTGATGGCGGTTTGATTACACCAGTATTGCAAAATGCTGACAAAATGGATATTTATTCTTTATCTCGCACTTGGAAAGGTTTAGTAGAAAAGGCGCGGGCAAAGCAGTTGCAACCGGATGAATATAGCACTGGTACGTTTACTCTTTCTAACTTAGGAATGTTTGGAGTAAATCAGTTTGATGCAATTTTACCACCTGGTCAGGGTTCAATTTTAGCGATCGGTGCATCTCAACCCCAGGTAGTAGCAACTGCTGACGGGATGATTGGAGTTAAGCGACAAATGCAGGTGAATATTACTTGTGACCATAGAATTATTTACGGTGCTGACGCTGCTGCTTTCTTGCAAGATTTGGCAAAGTTGATTGAAACTAACCCCCAGTCTTTGACTATGTAGGTGAGTAACGAGACACTGGTGGCATTGAGTTTTATGCCATCAGTGATAGCGCTGTGCGTAGGCAACAGCTCATCTGGCAACAGGGGGAATGAAAAACCGATTATATCAGATTTTAGCTATTGGATACCTCCTGTAATTTGTAAATATCCCAGCGCACATTGCTGTACTCCCCATCTCCCTACACTTCCCCATCTCCCCACACTCCCCACACTTAGGGTGGTGCTTCGGGGCTGAGAATAACAACATATTCCCCGCGATCGCTCTGCTGAATAACGACAACGGGAGGATGAGCATTTGGTGGAGCATTTTTTGGCAAAGAGGGGAATATGTAATATTGACCATCTCTATCGATTAGCAGTCGCCACTGGCAACAAAACAATCAACAATTACAAGCTCTCTATGCCAAAATAGAAGATGAATGGAGTACCCAACTTTCCGAACAAATTAACCAGTTACAAGCAGAAACCAACCAACTCGCTACCGACATTACCAATAAATACCCAGAAGTTGCCGAGCTTTTTGAATTCAAACCCGAAGATATTGACAAACTCAAAGCCAATATTGCACCGGATACCGTTGTTATTCAACCTGCTCTTTTAACTGGTATTGCAAATGTTCCCGATAGCATCGCCATATTCCTTGTTACCAGAGACAAACCCACCATAGTCAAAAAAGTACCCATTGATGCCGAAGAATTCGATCACCTTCTCACCGAATATCGCGCCCAACTAGAAAACCTCAACGATGACTACCATGACCTTAACCAAGAAAAACTCTACGACTATCTCATTCGTCCCATGGAAACAGAAATAACAGCTTATTCTCCCAAACAACTCGCCATTATTGCCACGGGAAAACTCCGCTATATTCCCTTTGAAACCCTCTACGACAAAGAATCAGTCAAGGATTGAAATCCATGGCTTGGCTGTATCTTGCCTGTTGCCTGTTGCCTAAAACCTAGAATTTTGTACCTCACACTTTTTGGGAATTCCTATACCAGGTCTAATTAATTAGAGATAATAAAAATGCTCTTCATCAATTATCTTGAAAATCTATCAAATTTCCCCCGACTCTGTAGGGACGTTGCATGCAACGTCCCTACCTTCCTACTCCCTGTTTCCTATAGACAAAATATAAAAATTAATGTAAACTTAATGTTTTTACCAACAGAGTTTAAATCAGCGGAAAATCAACCATGAAAGCAGTTGTCATGACATCACCAGGAGCGCCGGAAGTTTTACAAGTGCAACAAGTTACTGACCCTGTAATTGAAAATGACCGAGAAATATTAGTGCGTTTGAAAGCTGCTGGAGTAAATCCTATTGATACAAAATTACGCACTCGTGGCACTTTTTTCCCAGACCAAAAACCTGCTATTTTAGGATGTGATGGTGCCGGTATTGTGGCAGAAGTTGGTAAAAATGTAGAAAATTTTCAAGTGGGAGATGAGGTTTATTTTTGTCATAGTGGCATTGGAGCAACTCCTGGAAATTATGCCGAATTGACTGTTGTTGATGAAAGATTTATGGCTAAAAAACCAACTTCTTTAACCTTTGTTGAAGCTGCTGCTGCACCTTTAGTTTTAATTACTGCTTGGGAATCTTTGTATGACAGAGGAAAATTAGAAGCTGGCAGAAAAGTGTTAATTCATGGTGGTGCAGGTGGGGTTGGTCATGTGGCTATACAGTTAGCAAAATTACAAGGCACTGAGGTTGCTACTACTATTAGTTCAGAAGAAAAAGCAGATTTTGTCAAAAGTTTAGGTGCAGATTTAGCGATTTTTAAGAATACAGATTTTGTGCAGGCCGTGTTAGATTGGACGAATGGGGAAGGGGTAGATTTAGCTTTTGATACTGTTGGTGGAAAAGTTTTTTATGACACTATTCCAGCAGTGAAAGTTTATGGCGATATAGTGACAATTTTAGAACCGGATACTAACTTAGGAAATTTGAAGATTGCTAGGCAAAGAAATCTGCGAATAGGGTTGGAATTAATGTTAACTCCAATGATGAAAGGTTTGATGGAAGCTCAAGTAGACCAAGCTAACATTTTGCAACAGTGTGAGCGGTTATTTGACCAAGGAAAATTAAATATTCATGTGAATAAAACTTTTGCTTTAGATGATGCA
>NZ_JAAHGK010000786.1:0-3714 GCF_010672505.1 Okeania sp. SIO2B9
TAATGGCGTTGGTAATTTATGTATAACTGTTTAACCGTAGATGATATCATAAGTAATCTCTAAGTGAGTTTTTCCTATTCACAGGAAGATGCCACAATTATAAATGTGAAATACTATCAGAAATTAGTGTATAACCATTACTTTAAGTTTATAGACTTTCACTTCTGAATTCTGATTTTTGACTTATAACTTCCGTGAAATGGTATGACTGTTCACTACTCCCTTAACTAATAACTGAAATGACCGACTCCACAAAACGCCCTATCTTTTCTCAAGAGTCATGGGAACAGATATCTTCCCCAGAAGAATTTGACCAATTAATACAAGTAGTTACTGTCAAAGACTGGCTATCTTTTGCCATATTCGGCGGTCTAGTATTAGTTGGTATCTCATGGAGTATTTTTGGCAAAATACCTATTACTGTAACTGGGAAAGGAGTATTAATTCGCCCCCGACAAGTAGTAGAATTTCAATCAGCAATTCAAGGTAATTTAGAATCTCTGAAAATTAGAGATGGAGACTGTGTAAAAAAAGATGATGTACTGGCAACTATCGATCCATCTCAGCTCAAAAAACAGTTAGAGTTACAACAGCAAAAGCTAATTCTTCTCCAAACTCAAGCAGTAGATACTCAACAGTTAGAAAGTCAACGCACTGAATTAGAAATAGATGGTTTGACAAGTAAAGCGGAAAGTTTAAGACAACGTTTGCAAGACACTCAAAATTTGACTCCTACCCTACAAAATAATACTTTAAAAGCACTCAAGGAACAACGTCAGACTTTGGAGCAACGTTTACAGGATATGGAAGCTGTTACTCCGATATTAAAAGAGGAAAAATTACAGGAAATTAATCAACAACGGACAAGTTTAGAAAAACGTTTGGGAGATGCTCAAAAATTAACTCCTGAATTGAGGGATAAAAAATTACAGGCGATCGCTAAACAAAAGGTTACTCTTCAGCAAAGGTTAGAAAATGCTAAAAATTTAACTCCTATTTTGCGGGATAAAAATGAGTTGGCGTTGCAACAACAACAAGAAAGTTTACAGCAACGTTTGAAGGATGCTCAAGAGTTAGTTCCTGTTTTTCAAAAGAGACTGACAGAGCGCCAAGAATTATTTGATGAGGGTGCTATTTCTCAAGATAATTTATTACAAACTGAACAAGATTTTCGGCAAAATTTACAGTCTATTGCTCAAATTGAAGCTGAATTAAGGCAATTAGAAGTACAGGAAGCAGAAACTACTGAAAAATATTTACAAAATTTCAGTAATATTAGCGAAATTGAGGATAAAATCAAGGATTTAGAATTGGAGGAAGTAGAAACTAATGAGAGATATTTGGATAATATTAATACTATTAGAGAAATTGAAACTGAATTACAGGCATTAGATTCACAAACGACGGAAACTTCTAAACAATTTTTGGATAATCTCAATCAAATTAATGAGATAAAAGTACAGTTACAGCAAGTTAAATTGCAAGAAACGGAAGCTATGGAAAAATATTTGGAAAATCAGAATACAATTGCGCAATTAAAAGTAGATTTACAGGATTTAGATACCCAGAGAAAACGTTTAGAACAGGAAAATTTAAAAGCAGTAAATACTCGCAAAAATCAAATAGCAGAGGTTAACCGAGAAATTGCTAAATTAGAAAAACAGGTTGCTGATAATAGTAAAATTCTTAGTCCGATAGATGGATGTATTTTGGAAATTAAAAGCACTGTCGGACAGTATGTAAATCCTGGTACTTCTCTGGGTAAAATTAATGTTCAAGGAAAGTCATCTGAATTAGTAGCGGTTAGTTATTTCCCTGTAAAAGATGGCAAGCGGATTAAGTCTGATATGGAAATTCAGATTACTCCCGATACTGTAAAACGGGAAAGATTTGGGGGAATTATTGGCAATATTAATTCTATTTCTAATTTTCCTGTGACTAAAGAAGGTGCAAGTTTTGTGGTAGGAAATCCTGAAGTTGTCGAGAATATTATTGGGGAAAGTGGGGGGCAAATTGAAGCTTATGTTCAACTAAAAAAAGATGATAATACCTTTAGTGGTTATGAATGGTCTTCAAGTAAAGGACCTCAACAAAAATTAACTGCTGGTACGACTATAACAGCACGAGTAAGAGTTGAGGAAAGAGCGCCTATTACATTTGTTTTGCCAATATTAAGAGAGTGGACTGGAATTTAGAATTCAAAAGTCAGGTGCATTAAGCTCCACTTCGTTATAAAACTCAAAATCCTGATTATTATTTAGGAGCAGTAAGGGGTTTTTTACAACAAGTCGGGTAATAAGTGCCTATGCAAAATTAATTACCTATTCTGTCATAAAATTACGCAACTATATTTGACATTGCAAGTAGCCTGAAGTCAAATGATAGAGGCATCTTAATCAATTTTTGGAGATGTCTAATTACTTGCATAACAATCTACAATGCCAGCCTCAAAGTTAAACAAGCCGACACCACTATTTAATATATTTAAAATAAACATTAGTTGAATTTAAAAATCAGATTCTAAATTAACTAGCATCTTGGGGTTCATTTTCGTCTAGTTCCGTATCTCGGAAATATTTGCGAATAATTTCAACTTCAGGCTCTACTTCAATCCACAGACGAGCACCACCTGCTTGACTCTTGTTAGGTTTATGAGGTCGATAGACAATTTTGCAATTTCCCAGAATTTCTACTTCGTGGCAGCGATGGTTTTTACCTCCTTGTTTGACAGAAATAGCTGCAAGAGATGTGCCGTGGTCTCGGTTATAGTCAATTTCTTTTCGCAGCACATGGATAAAAGTATTGCCTGTACGGAATCCTTTATTCCAAGTTCCTTGAGGACCTCGACGACCAGGAGTAATTTCTGGCATTCCTCGACGATTTAAAGGAATTACCCAAAACCGTTTGACTTTTTTGGCTCCTTTGAGACGACCTTGCCTGAGAAGTAACCTGAGTCTAGCCGTAGAAATATTTAGAAGAAATGCTGCTTCTGTTGTACCAACTTTATCTGGTTCAGTATTTGTATCTTTCATAAACTGTTTCGGAACATATATATAAGGGATAAAATGGGTAAGTATTTACCATCAAACCACAAAGGATTTAATTTGGCAATAATTTTTGATTTTCCAGTATTGACTTATAATAGTAATCTTAGTGGAAAATTTTACAATTACCCAAAATCTCAACTAAATCTGGTTTAGTCCTAATATCTTCCATAAACTGTTTCGGAGCAAATTAAGGATAGACCGGATAACCATTTACAATTAAACCACAAAAGCTAATTTACCTCTTCTATCTGAGGAGATAAAAATTTCACTTCTATATATATATAGATAGTGAAAAATTTGCCAGAGACTTTTCCAGAATATTTAGTCTATCTAGAGCTAAGTAGAGATTTTCAGCAAGTATAGCGCTCGCCTCTTGCCTCCCTTCGACTTTTTGCCAGTTTTTCTGATAGATGAAAATTTCACTTCTTTCTATAGATAGTCAAAAATTTGCCAGAGACTTTTCCAGATATTTGCTCTTTACTAGAGGTAAGTAGATATTTTTTGAAGTGGAGCATTGCCTTTTGCTTCACCTCGACTTTTTGCCAGTTTTCTGAGGAGATGAAAATTTTACTTCTATATATAGATAGTCAAAAATTTGTCAGAGACTTTCCCCAGATATTTGCTCTTTCTAGAGGTAAGTAGAGATTTTCAGCAAGTGGAGCATTGC
>NZ_JAAHGK010000787.1:0-3712 GCF_010672505.1 Okeania sp. SIO2B9
TCCCCATCCCCCCAGGGCTAATTTTTTGTCGCCAGAAAATACTAATATAAAATACATTTAGTTGTACAAATATACTATACAAATCTCCCCACCTCCCCATCTCACCAAATTCCCCTCCTGGGAGGGGTTAGGGGTGGGTTTCCATCTCCCCATCTCCCCATCTCCCCACACTCCCTGAGATGTTGTATTTTTTAACAAAACTATGTTTTTGACTTTAAGTATGGTTACAATAACTACAGGTTTATTAAAATTTAAGAATTCAATAAACAAACAAAGACCAATCACAAAAATTGGTGGTTCTAATTATCAAGTGGTCAACCAATTTTAATAATGGAGAGGTAAAATTATGAGCACTAATGGAACTATGACAGAAACTAATAAAACTACTGATAGTAGTAGTAAAACTACTACTCAAAGTAATCAGCCAACAAAATTGGATCAAGGGTCTCAACAGCGTACCACTTTACAAGTTGAGACCAAACCAGTACAAGAAAAGCAAGCACAAGAATCTCAAGTATCTGGAAAATTAGCCTTACCTGGAAATCGTCCTATTGGCACAACTAATCTTAAGTATACTCAAACAATTTCTAATCGTCCTGTAGTTTCAACAGGTCTTGAAGTACATCATACAATGTCCGCTTCTGGAATTCGTCCAGTTGTTTCTAGTGGATTAGAGTTTAATAGTACTATTACTGCTTCTGGAGTTCGCCCTATAGGTACTAATCATTTAGAAGTTAGTCAAACTTTGATGAATCGTCCAGTTGCTTCTAATCAGGTTGATAATGAAGGTTTGATGGGTTTTTTAGATTAGAATTTAACCATTTTCTTCTAATTTAGAAAGTGTGTCTATAGATTATTAATTACGTTTGTTTGTCAAAATTTAGATTATTTTGGCAAACTGTAACTATAAAAGAGGGAGTAGGGAGTAGGGAGTAGGGGAAAGGGAGAAATAATTGATAATTTCTGTGCGATAATTGATTTTATTTTTGATTCTTGGAGATATCCAATAAATAATTCACTATTCATTATCATTTTCTTTGTGGGTTTAATACCCCACCGTCTACACGGTGTTCAAAATTACTTGGGGTGAGAATCCCCATGTAATTTTCCTCCTGTCTCCTGTCTCCTGTCTCCTGTCTCCTTCTTCAATACCTCTCCTTGAAGTAGATAGGATTGACAAAAAGTAAAATATTTTTTTGTTTGTTGTTTGTTTATTCAGATGATAAAGATGCTTTAACTATGAATTATTCGGTAAATACTGAAAGATATACTAAATTTTTTTTTGCGGAATAATTCTGTTAAATAATTTTTCTCAAAAATTTTATTGATTTCCCTAATTTTATTTTTTACTATTCTCTCTCTAGTTACATATAATTTTCAACCTTATAGCTACTCGAACGGAGAAAGGTTTTGTTTATTATTTAATTTAAGCAGTCTGATAATGATTTGTGAAAAATCCAGAACTTATAGATAGAAAATCAAAAAACTTGATCTCTAACCCCTAATTAAAAATTTTCGTAATTCCTAGATTTTATTCACAACTAAAATAGGACTACCATGTATAGCAATGTGCGCTGGCATATTTACAAATTACAGTAACTGTCCAATAGCTAAAAGCCTGATATTATCGGTTTTTTATTCCCCCTTCCGGAGCTGTTGCCAGATGAGCTGTTGCCTGCGCACAGCGCTATATAGCATTTTTATTTGCAATGTCAAACAATAGTTAGTTATTTACTAACATTAAAAAGTCCGGTAAACCATCTTACCTTTTGCCTCTTGCCTTTCGCCTTTTTCCTAAAATTTGCCAGATTTTTGAAACAACTCAAATGAAATTTATACTATATTATATTCATGATTTTTTTGACTTTAAATGGAGGACTATGAGTAATTTTTCTACTAGATTTAATCTATATAACTTGAAAGTTTTATACTTCATAGCAATATTCAGTATAGTTATTGCCATTAGTGGTTGTACTCCATCAGCTCAATCAACTGGTACTCAAGTAAATTCAGAAGAATTAGAACAGCAAGTATTACAGATTATTCGTAATAATCCAGAAGCAATTATAGAATCAGTACAAGCTTACCAACAACAACAACAGGAACAACAACAAGCTAGTAAGCAGGAAGTATTAAAACAGTTTAAAACCAATCCTCAAGCAAAAATTGGTAATTCTCCAACTTTTGGTTCTACCGAGCAAAAAATCGTGTTGTTTGAATTCTCAGATTTTCAATGTCCTTTCTGCTCTAAAGTGCAAGTAAATCTTAAAGAATTTATGGATAAACATCAAGATAGAGTAACTTTAGTATTTAAGCATTTACCTCTAGTAAGAATTCACCCTCAAGCAATTCCAGCAGCTAAAGCATCTTGGGCAGCTCAACAACAAGGTAAATTTTGGGAATATCACGATGCTTTATTTGAACAACAGGATAAATTAGGTGAAGAGTTCTATATAGAAATTGCTAATAATTTGAACTTAGATATAGAGAAGTTTAATAGCGATCGAAAGTCTCAGGAAGCAACTGACTCAATTCAACAAGATTTTCAACTAGCTCAAGAAATTGGTGCTTCTGGTACACCTTTCTTTGTGATGAATGGAGAAACTTTTTCTGGTGCAGTAAAAGTATCAGATATGGAGAAACTTTTGGCTAAAGTTAGTCAATAAATTTACCTTTTGAAAAAATTAAAAATAGATGGCTTGAAAAGGGAAGAAGAGAAAGTTAGATGGAATAGCTAACGGGTATTTGCTCCGCATCTACAAACTCCAACTAATTGCAAATACCATATAGAACTCATTTGGTATCTTTGCAAAGGTATGTGCTTTTGGCATAGGAGTCAGGGGTCAGGAGTCAGGAAATTCAGAAATAGAATAGGGGAAAAAATGGATGGGACTCCGCGCCGTCGCATGGCACAAGAGGTCGAGGGATGGCGTTAGCGTTTGCGATAGCATTCCGCAAGGAAAGCTCCTCTGTTTGCGCAGCATTCCGCAGGAAAAGAGGCAGCGACTCTGTCAAGAGCGGGTATCCTCACCATATCCAATCGACCAACAGAGCGGTCAGATCCTGCGTCAGCGCAAGAGGCAAGGGAATGCTGACCAAGAGAGGGAACGCGCACCAACGTAATTCTCAAGTAGCAATTAATTAAATTCAACAAGATGTTTAACTAGCTCAAGAAATTGGTGCTTCTGGTACGCCTTTTTTTGTGATGGATGGAGAAACTTTTACTGCACCAGAAAAAGTATCATATCAAATCCGGTTAAACAACCATAGAATGGTTAAGTTAGGAGTACTCAGGAGTCAGGAGTCAGGAGTCAGGAGAAGAAAGAATTACAAAGATGAGCGTAGTTATGACGATTGAAGATTTTTTTTATGTCCAATTAAACGGATTTGATATCAGATATGGAGATGGCTTTAGCTAAAGTTATTTAGTAGATACTTTGCCTGGTCTTGCAAGAGACAAAAGCATTAAAAAAGATTGAATTTTGACTTTTGCTAGAGGTTTAAATCAATCTCAACCAAAAGAAAATTAAAAATGGATTGTACAATCCATTTTTAATTTTAATAATTTTTTATTAAACTGTATTTTTTGTTATTAAACAGTAGCTAACTCAGGTTCAGGAACAGGACGCTTACTATTACGAATACCATTAATTGCTTCTGCATAATCATCAGCTTTAAACACGGCAGAACCTGCAACAATAGCATTAGCACC
>NZ_JAAHGK010000788.1:0-3711 GCF_010672505.1 Okeania sp. SIO2B9
TAAATTTTGCTGCTTTTTTTTCCTTTTTCTATGATAAATTAACTTCTATTAAAGGAAGAGTTGCTGTGGAGAAAACAACCTTTATAGTGTAACTGATAATCAGTAAATAAAAAGGAAAAAAAAGCAGCAAAATTTACAATCTGTGACGTTTAAGTAAGCGATCGCGTACTCTTTGGGGGTCAAATTTCGCCTCATTTTTTCGACGTACTTCTTGTGCTATTTTTTGTCGTTCCTGTAAATACTTTTCTACTTCTTCTTGATGCCTTAAATAATAGACAATCACTGCATAAACATCTGCTAAATTTAATGATGGATATGCCAAACAAATTTCTTCTGCTGTTGCTCCTTGTTGAAAAACATAAACAACTGTATCTAGGGTAACTCGTGTTCCGGCAACTAGGACTACACCATCCGTATTTATTGTTAAAGGAATAGGTTCTGCTGCAATTGAAATTGTCATAATATTTTTGTTACTAATAAGGAAGAAGCAAGAAGTAAGAAGTAAGAAGCAAGAAGTAAGAAGCAAGAAGAATTCATTAATGAATAATGAACAATGAATAATGGATAATGAAAACAATCTCTAATATCATGTCCGGTAGCATCGTTTGTGTATAAAATAAAGGTAAAAATGGCAGAAAAGCTTCTGCCTTCTGCCTTCTGCCTTCTGCCTTCCTTCCTCCAAAATGTAACTATTCAACCGGACATGATATAATTAGGGCTTGCTGATTAAATATCAAAGCATTGAAAGATAAAGGTTTTAGCATTTTTTGGTCTAAAAAAGTGCCAACTTTTCAGCGGAAAAAGCTCAAAAAGGAACGTATTTTAGCCGCATAGTTGGGCAGAAAAATCTTGGGACAATTCTTACTCCTACCTCCTTTAAATTCCCATTTCTCCTGTCTCCTGTCTCCTGTCTCCTGTCTCCTACCCCAGCAAAAAGACTTTCCATACGCAAACCCTAATTATCAATTATCAATTATCCATTATCCATTGGTAATACCATGCATGAAAAAACAATTTTACAAACAGTAAGTCTGGTTAAAAGACTTTCTAAAAAATGGTATTAAAGCCATTCCCATACGACTCCTGAGGACTGACTCCTGACTCCTAAAATCCTACTTAATACTTCCGCTCCTGTGGTTCAAACATAGTAACTGCCACAGGTCGATAACTAATATCAATTCCTGCTAACGAATAATATGCCAAAGTATGCCGTAAAAACTGCTCGTCATTTCGTTGCAGAAAATCTTCCCGACTGTGAGCGCCACGACTTTCCTGACGACTCAACGCCGAACTTAAAATTGTCTCCCCCACCACAATAATACTCCGCAACTCCAATGCTTCAATAATCTCCGTATTCCACAACTTACCTTTATCATCCAAATAAACTTCCTGATATTGCTCCTGCAACTGTTTCAACTTTTCCAACCCTTCTTGCATCACATTCTGAGAACGAAATACACCGCAATGCTCAGTCATCGTATCCTGAAACTGCTGCCGTAAAAAATCAATACGATATTCTCCCGAACGGTCTAACAACCCTTGAATTTGTTCTCGTGCCTCCTGAATATAAGGTTCTTCCTCAATATCCGGTAATTTGCGACCTTCCACAAACTCAGCGATCGCTGCCCCAGTCCGTCGCCCATAAACCACACATTCCAACAAAGAATTACTGCCCAAACGATTCGCCCCATGTACCGAAACACAAGCACATTCCCCCGCAGCAAATAACCCATCCACCAAACTATCAGCACTCGCCCAAACTCTACCATCAGTATTAGTAGGAATGCCACCCATAGAATAATGAGCAGTCGGACGAACTGGCATCGGTTTGTTCACCGCATCAATACCTAAAAGACGATGTGCTTCTTCCCAAGCAAACGGTACTCGACTCATAATTTTTTCCCGTCCCATGTGCCGTAGATCGAGATAAATAAACGGACCACCCGCAGTACCATCCATATTAATTCCGCGACCAGCACTAATTTCCAAAGTAATAGCACGGGAAGTAATATCGCGGGGTGCCAACTCCATGCGACTAGGAGCATAATTTGCCATAAAGCGATCGCCATCACTATTAATCAGATAAGCACCCTCACCGCGCACCGCTTCCGAAATCAAAACTCCTGCTGGATATAAACCTGTAGGATGAAACTGTACAAACTCCATATCTTGCAGAGGAAGGCCAACCATTGCTGCCATTGCCAAACCGTCGCCAGTAGAAGCATAATCATTGGAAGTGGTATTAAATACTCGACCATAACCACCAGTGGCAAACATTACTGCCTTTGCTCGCAGCACAACAATTTCACCATCCAGAATATGGTACATAACCACGCCCTTTGCCTGACCATCTTCGAGTATCAAGCGCATTACATACCATTCCTGATAAATATGCACCCCATAACGACGGAGGTTATTTACCAATTCATGTAAAATAGCGTGACCAGTTTTATCCGCAGCGTAACAAGTGCGGTTGTGGGAATGACCGCCGAAAGCACGTTGAGCAATGCGACCATCTGGCAACCGAGAAAATAATACCCCTAAATGTTCGAGGTCGATAATTACATCTGGCGCTTCTTTTGCCAAAATTTCTACTGCATCCTGGTCAGCTAGATAGTCCGAACCTTTTACAGTATCAAAAGCATGAGCTTTCCAACTATCTTCTGGATCTACATTTTGGAGGGAAGCCGCTATTCCACCTTGAGCTGCTACCGAGTGGGAACGAATGGGGTGAGTTTTGGCAACAACTGCTACATTTAAGCTAGGATTTTTGCGAGCTATTTCTACAGCAGCGCGACTGCCTGCTAGTCCGCCACCTACTATTATTACGTCGTGTTCTAACATTAAGTAAATCTCTAATAGTTTTATGCTTTTATTATTTTATACCAAATAGACATCTCCAGAAAAAAGGGAGTAGGGAGTAGGGAGTAGGGAGTAGGGGGAAATAATTTATATATCTAGTTCCATAATTGATTTTATTTTTAATTTATTATTAGAGATGTCTAATTTAAAAAAAGGTATTTATATCATTTTCTGACAGGTCATTTCATTTATCAGTTATCAGTACTTTTTTCTGAGATAAAAAACCTACCTGTGTCATTAAGCAGGCAGGTTTTTAACTTTTTAAGTGCCTCGAATTAAATGAGGACTCTAGCTTTCGGTGTTGCTAAATTCAAAGTCAGTAAGCATTTCTTGCAGAATGCGCTCGTATTCAGCTTTTTAATGAATGAACCAAGTATTTGCTTAACTTCTACTACATTTTTGAACAAAGAATTGAAGCACAAGAACAACAAGCTTAAATTGTCCACTAAAAGTAATAAAGCTGATAACGCAGTTCTGACCATAGGACACTAGCTGATAGTTGACCGCTGACCGCTGAATGCTTATTACAAAACATTTAACCTAGAGAAGTTGCTGCTTGCTGACCAGACATTGACGTTTGAGACTCTTCTTCTTCGTTAGGTTCTACTGAAAGTACTTCAATATGATTTAATAGGGTAGTTACAAAAGCAAAAAGTAGGAAGGGTAGAGACAAAACCACGATTAAAGCAATAGCTCCTAGAGCATAGACTTGGCTACTGCTAGTCCAAAGGGCAACTCCTCCAGCTATGCTTAAGAATACTACTATTAATCAAACAATAATTTGGCCATAAATGTCACCGAAAGTGAGCGTGCATCGGATACTATATTTTTGCAAATTATTCATCATTT
>NZ_JAAHGK010000789.1:0-3705 GCF_010672505.1 Okeania sp. SIO2B9
TCCAATTCCCACAGTCAGATGACACCTTGATAAACGCTCGCGATATTGGGGTTTTGAATACCAATCAAATTTGGAATGATTTTGTAGGTGACTTCGACTCCGTAGACTATTATCGTTTCCATTTGAATACAACCAGTGACTTTAACTTATTTTTATCTGGTTTAAGTGCAGATGCTGATGTAGACTTGCTCGAAGACAAAAATAACGATGGTTTTGGAGAAATAATTGATTCTTCCCTTGCTTTTGGCAGCGCTTCCGAAGAAATTAATGTGTCTAATTTAAACCCCGGTACTTATTACGTTAAAGTAAGTCAATACAGTGGAGATACAAATTATAATCTGAGTCTGTCAGCAACACCTTCATTTAATTCTGGACTTTCATTGAATTCTGATGGTTTTAATAGTATCTATGGATATGGTTTAATTGATGCAAATGCAGCAGTTGCTCAAACTATCAACGCACCAATTCCTGAAGGTTTTGATTTTAATAATTGGAATGTCGAAACAATTAATGCTCCCGAAGTCTGGAATCAAGGTTATACCGGGCAAGGTATTATAGTAGCAGTGATAGATAGTGGGGTAGACTACAATCACTTTGATTTAGCAAGTAATATCTGGACTAACATCAATGAAATTCCTAACAATGGTTTTGATGATGATGGTAATGGATATGTAGATGATTTTAGGGGATGGGATATTATCAATAATGATAATGACCCGATGGACTTTTTTGGTCACGGTACTCATATTGCAGGTACGATCGCTGCTCAACAGAATGGCTTAGGAATTACAGGAATTGCTCCTAATGCTAAAATTATGCCTGTTAAGGTAGGAAATTTTGAGACAATTCTACCTGATGATGCTGCTGCTGGCATTTACTATGCAGTTAATAATGGTGCCCATGTGATTAACATGAGTTTTGGGAGAGATTTTTATTCTCCTGTAGTAGATGATGCCATCCGTTACGCAACAGAAAGAGGAGTTGTGGTAGTTATGGCAGCAGGTAATGACGGTAGTAGTTTTCCTGAATATCCAGCTAATAATCTACAACAATGGGGAATTCCTGTTGGGTCAACAGATATTACAGGCAGAATTAGTGACTTTTCTAACCGTGCTGGGTCAACAACACTAAATTATGTTGTTGCTCCTGGAGAAAATATTTATTCGACTCTTCCTAATAATGATTTTGGAAATCAAAGTGGTACATCATTTGCTGCTCCTCATGTTGCTGGTGTAGCTGCTTTAGTTTTGAGTGCTAATCCTTTTTTAACTCCCGAACAAGTGGAATATATGATTACTACTACAGCTAATTCTAACCAAGTTATAGTTTAGTGCAGCTACGCGGAAGTCAAAAGTCAAAAGTCAAAAGTCAAAAGTATTGAAGCGAAAAAAGCATTTCCTTCTTCCTTTTTGCCTCTTCACTTCTTCCTTCTTTCCTCAATAAATATTGCATAACCTCTAGGAATATAGAAATATATTCCAATTGAAGGGATAAATATCCTGATATTAGAGCAAACTTTTGACCAGGAAAAATGATTATACAATTAACAATAATCAGCATTGTGGATTGAATATCTTACGGGTTAATGTTTGATAGTAGTCGAAGCAAAGGTTAGGAAAGATCGAGAGCTTAAAACTAAGACAACGTAATACTTTTCCTTCTTCCTTCTTTCTTCTGCTATAAGCTAATATATCTGGATAATTGTTCATTTTTATTGATCTCAAATCTAAAAGTAAATGGTTACTGCTTCTAAATACTGGAGACAGATTAAGATTAATAGTTCCGGGTCTCGTCAAATCCTGGAAATTACAGAGGCAAAACAATTTTTTACCTCAAATTTTCCAGAATATATAACAGATAGTGAAATTTCGGACATTAATATTCAGCGTCAACTTTTAGCATTGGTGCAAGATAATTCAGATACTAATTTAGAGAGAAATTCTTTATTAGCAGAACGCTGTCTTCTCTGTTTTATATCTTGGCAAATTGACGGTGTTTGTCAACAATTAGCCGCAAATTTTGGTACAAATCATGGCTTTACTAGGGAAAATTTATTCCCTTATGTTTTGACTGATGATGGCAGAATCTCTAGTCAAAAAAATAAAACTTCTTCTTGTTCTTTTGCTCAAGAAATTCTCCAAAATTTCGACCCAAATCAAAGCAATTTAGCTACCTGGACAACTAGAAAAGTTAAACAGCATCCTGAACTTAATAGTTTCTTACTGGAATGTGGAGTCTATTTAATTAGTGATTGGGCAATTCTGAATGATACTCCTCCTAAACAACTAGAGAAAATTTTCTCAGTATTTTATAATTTTACTGCTTTTGAAACTCGGGAAAGTATAGATATTTTATCAAGTTATCATGCTATTTATCGGGCGCAACGTCGCCAAAAAAGTTTATCAAGAGCAGGGAGAAAATGTTTGCCACCAACTACAGAACAATTAGAACAAATTGCTCAATTAATCAAAACTAAAACTGGTAAAAATATTTCTCCAAAGCAAGTATTGACTAAATTGCAAGACCTGGCTTCTCAAATACGAGAATATCGAATTTCTGTGAGAAGTGGTTCTCTACCAACAATACCATTAGATACTTCTAACCATAAATCTTTAGCTAATCAGATTTGTATTGTTCAAGAAGCTGATTCAATGGATGAACAGAATGAATTTTTGAGCAATTATAGAAAGCAATTTCTTTTAAGTTTAGATGATGCTATAGCTAAAGTAACAGATTCTTGGATACAATTACTAAAGAAAAGAAAAAACAAAAAAATGGAACAATTTATCCAAGGGTTACATCTATATCATTGTCAGGGAAAATCAATGACAGAAATTGCTCAAAATGTTGGCTTGAAAGCGCAATATCAAGTAACTCGCTTACTAAAATTAAAATCTTTTCGGGCTGATATTAAACAGGAATTATTAATTAGTTTGCGGGGTCGTATCTTAGAAATTGCTCAAGATTATGCAGATCCAAAACATCTAAAAACTATAGATAAAAAAATAGAAATAGCTCTAGATGAACAAATAAATATAGTCTTTAAAGAAGTAGAATCAGAGGGTTATAATTCTCAGTCTAGTTCTAAAGAAAATTTATTTGCTCAAAGAGTTTGTAAGCATATAGATAAATTCAATTATTGTAATTTATCATAAAACTTATTATCAAGGAAAACTTTAAATGAAAAATGAATTAACGAATCAATTAGAAGATTTGCTAGAATTTCAGGGTATTGCAACAGAATCTATTCATTTATCATTAGAAAAAGTTGACCAAGCCATCCAAATTAGCAATCAAATTCCTAACGAATCACGACAATGGCAAACTTATTTGAATGGGTTAGCTTTGTTTGGATTTGAACAATGGTTAGAAGAACGAGGTACAGATAATTTAACAGTTAATTTAGCTGATGCTTCTATTTTTAATCCAGTTCTTTCTAACTCAATTCCAGCCGTTTGTCATCTTAATATTAATCAATTTCAAGTTTGTATCATTACTCAAGGTAGTTTTATAAATGAAGAAGTTAGTTTACCAAGAGCAGTAGTAGATTTACCAGAGTTCTCCCATCATTTATATGTAGTTGTGGAAGTACAAGAAGAACTAGAAAAAGTTGTGATTAATAGTTTTATTTCTTATGCAGATTTAATGGGCAATAAAACACAGCTTAATCTACTGCCAGATGAAGATTGGAATTATCAAATTCCA
>NZ_JAAHGK010000079.1:0-10917 GCF_010672505.1 Okeania sp. SIO2B9
TCTAAAATTTATTTAGGTATCTTCATGATTGAAGCCTAATTGACAGAATATTGTTTAAATAATTAATTACTGCAATTAAAAAAGTAAGTTATTAAATTCCTTAAAAACAATTATGAAAAACGAATAATTATCACAGGTAAACTCTTTCCTTTATTTACAAAAATATAAGGGAAAACTTACTACTTTCGACTTTTGAATTTTGAATTGCACATACAATTATGTATAACATATCTGAAAACATAACCACAGTAATAGTAGCTTTAATAACTCTTGGAATTCTTGGCTGGGGATACTACAGAGCAAGACCTTATGGTAGAGTAGGCATTCTCGCCTGGTTACAATCAGTAGTATTAATGGCACCTTGGTTACTATTTTTTGCTCTATTTGCTGCTGGAATCTATCTGAACCTAGTATTTGTCCTATTTTTGCTCGTAGCTTGTACAGGATTATATATATACTTGGGACGACAACTACGAACAATAGCAGCTAAAGACCCAGAAAACCAACCCAGTCTCAAAACCATCGGCGACTCACAACTATCTAGCAATGAAGAAGAAACTCAATCAACCCAGGATAAAATAGCAAACACTGAATCACAAAAAGAACAAACTCCAGAATTTATCCCTATCCCTAGTGAAGACCTCCAGAAAATCAAAGATATTTTTGGTATCGATACTTTCTTCACAACCGAAACTATTCCTTATCAAGAAGGAGCTATTTTCAAAGGTAATTTACGGGGAGATGTAGAAAAAATCCATACCCAGTTATCAGTCAGTTTGCAAGAAAAACTAGGCGATCGTTATCGACTATTCCTCATAGAAAGTCCTGAAGAGAAACCAGTAGTCATCATTTTACCAAGCAAAAATGACCCTCAACCCGCTACTACATCCCAAAAAATTCTGGCAGTTGTGCTAGCGATCGCTACTATTGCCACCAGTTTTGAAGCAGGTGGTTTATTATTAGGGTTTGACTTTTTCAACGAACCCACACGGTATCCAGAAGCATTACCCATTGCACTTGGTCTATGTGCAGTTTTAGGTATTCACGAAGTCGCCCATCAAGTCTTGGCAAAACGTCACAATGTCCGCTTTAGTTGGCCATTTTTTCTACCAGCTTGGCAAATTGGCAGTTTTGGGTCTGTTAACCGTTTCGAGTCAGCGATACCGAATAGGAAAGTCCTGTTTGATGTAGCTTTTGCCGGACCTGCTGCTGGAGGAATACTTTCTTTGGCAATGCTATTGGTGGGTTTATTGCTTTCCCACGAAGGTAGTATGTTTCAGATGCCGTCCGAATTTTTCAGAGCTTCTGTTTTAGTGGGAACTTTAGCACGGGTGATTTTAGGTTCGGCGGTAAATCAAAATATAGTAGATGTTCACCCACTAGCAATTATCGGTTGGTTGGGTTTGGTAATTACAGCGCTAAATCTTATGCCTGCGGGTCAGTTGGATGGCGGTAGAATTATTCAGGCAATTTATGCTCGGAAAGTTGCAGGTAGAGCAACATTTTTCACTTTTGTAGTTTTAGTCATTGCTTCCCTAGTTAATCCTTTAGCATTGTATTGGGCAATTATTATTTTGGTATTACAGCGAAATTTGGAACGTCCTTGTTTAAATGAATTAATAGAACCTGACGATCTACGAGCTACTTTGTGTTTGTTAGCTTTGTTTATGGCGATCGCTACTTTATTTCCTTTAACTCCTGGTTTAGCTGGTCGGTTGGGTATAGGTGGTTAAGTGAAAGTCAGAAGTTAGAAGTCAGAACTCAGAAGTTAAAAGTTATCTCTGACTAACTGTGAGCTGCTTGGTGCCGGTCCACTCACAGGAGTCAGCATTCCTATGGCTCCGAAACCTCGCCGGGGTCTGACCTCTACTTCTAAGATTAAAATCAGATTTTTCCTGATCGATCTATACTTCCTTACTTAGTAGAAAATTACCAACCTTTTCATTTTATAAGGATCCTGAAAAATCGCGAGTCAAAGGAATTTTGGTTGCATCCTCACAATTTTTGTGATATCTTAATAAACTATAAGGGGTTGTTCGGCTATACGCATGACTTTTTATTCAACTAAGCTTCTAAACTAAGAGACAATCAAAATATTCAGGAATTTTTTCCAGGAGCAATACCAGAAAAATTTTCATTGTGTAAAGCTCCTAAAAATATTTGTTTTTCCCCGACCGAATCTTTCCATCCATAGCTCTTCAGTAAAAAATAACCAATATTTATTATCATTTTATCAGGCTTCCAAAAACGCGGGTCAAAGGAATGTTGGTTGCATCCTTACAATTTGTATGATATATTAATAAACTATAAGGTTTTGTTTGGCTATACGCATGACTTTTTATTCAACTAAATAGTTGATAGTGAGGGTGATCACCAATGTTGTAGATAAGTTAAACTTAAACGGAGAGGGTGGGATTCGAACCCACGGAAAGTCACCCTTCAACGAATTTCGAGTTCGCCGCATTCGACCACTCTGCCACCTCTCCATAAAAAATCAAAATTTAAAAGTCAAAAGTAAAAAGTCAAAAATGATAATTAAATTTCGATCTTCAGAAAATACACATTTTTATATTATATAGCAAATCTGAATTGATTTGTAAAAAATCCCGAATCCATAGCACTACGCAAACAGAGCGCGGGTATTTCTCCACTCCCCTACTCCCCTACTCCCCTACTCACTTCAGTATCTGTGTATCCGTGCCATAATCAGTGTGAGCCACTCCCCCACTCCCCTACTCCCCTACTCCCCTACTCCTCTACTCCCCCACTCCCTTCGGTATCCGTGTATCCGTGCCATAATCAGTGTGAGCCACTCCCCCACTCCCCTACTGCCTACTGCCCACTGCCTCATCAAAGTAAAGAACTATCAACCTTATCCGATTCTAAAGTAGTTTGAAAGCCTGTAGCAGGAGTCCATTGAATTGCACCATCACGACCAGTCCAAAATAGAAGAATATTATTTTCCTGGCAAAGTTCCACCATATCTGGATGGACAGAATCAGACGAAGCGATCGCTACCTCTGGCCGAATAATATTCAACAACTCTGGATTTAACTTGTTCCCAGACCACCAAAGCACCTGAGTCTGCGGAAAACTTCTTGCCGCTAGTAACCGACTCTGTTCAGGCAATTTCACATCTCCCAATAATAACCACTTTTGGCCATGAAGCATAAATTCCACGATTGGGGTCTCAGAATTAATTAACTTCATCTGTATCGAACCCAATTCAATAGTTTGATTATTTACCAAAGTAAAATAATCAGCTTGACTAGCTCCCACAGCATCTAACACAGGTTGATTATTAGTTTGATAATTCTTTTGATCATCAGTTTCCACATCATAAAATATCTTCACTCTCAAGGTATTCAAAATATCTGGCCAGCCACGACTTATACCTTTTTGAGAATGAAGGGCAATAGACCAATTAATTCTATTAATACCTTGCTGGCGTAAAAATGGTAATACCATAAACCTGGCCGTATTTTCACCTCCAGAGTTAATCAAAGTTACTTTCCGTCCATCTTGAATCACAAACACTGGTTCCTCAGATGAATCAAGAATCGTAGCTTGAAACACAGAAGCTCGAGTATACCAAAGAGGAATAATAATGATGGCGATCGCCAAAATCACACCCGACTGCCAAAATTTCAGAGAAAGCTTTTTCTTGTTTCTCTGATTCGCTTCTGGCGGTCTATTTCTCCACAACCAAATACCACAAATCAACCCATAAAGCACAACCAATTGATAAATTGATATAGCACCCACTGCTACTTGATTTCCTGGCAACGCACTAAAAAAATTTACGATCTCTATTAAAACCCTGACTGGAAAATACAATATTCCAGCAATAAGACTACCTACATAAGGAGAAATCAAAGCCACGATGGCGCTGATAAAACCACCCAGTGTAATCACCGCAACCAAAGGCGCAGTAATTATATTCACAAAAATAGTATAAGGAGATACAACATGAAAAACATACAGTAATAGAGGTAAAGTCCAAATAGAAGCAGCGATCGGAATAGCAACTAGAGATGCAATACCAGAGGGCAACCAATCCAAATGTTTCATTAATGGTGGCGCTGTTACCAACAATCCTAAAGTTGCCAAGAAACTCAACTGAAATCCTAAATCCCAAATCCATAAAGGATTAATTAATAGTAGAAAAGTTGCAGCCACAACTAGAGAAGCTAATGGTTGAACTTGACGTTGGGAAACGATGGCAACCAAAGCAGCTAACCCCATCAATGCTGCTCGTAACACTGAAGGCGAAATACCTGCTAAACCAACATAAATAATTAAAGTTAGGATGCCAAAACCAAATCTTGCTCCGGGAGACAAGCTTTTAGTCAAAGTCAGCACCACACCTAAAATTAAGGAAATATGAAAACCTGATGCTGCTAATACATGAGCTAACCCTACTTTGACAAACTTGTCTCGTAATTGATAAGATAAATCTACAGCTCTACGCCCTAATACCATTGCACTCACAAGGGGACCCTCTGGTACGCCCAATGAACTTACATGAGAGCGAATAATTCGTTGTCGTATGCGACTTAATCCCCAAATATTAGTCCTTTCTTGGTTTGTGATGGTGAGTTTATAACCTGTAATCCCAGCAAAAGCACCTTGTCTAGCCAAGTAAGCACGAAAGTCAAAGCCTCCGGGATTAGTTGTTGGTGATGGTTTGTATAAAGATCCAGTAATTGCTACTGCCTCACCAGGATAGACACCTGTTGCATGTAATAGGGGAACTGTAACATAAAGTTTGCCTGTAACGTCTTGGTGTACATTGGCCGAACCATCAGTACCTACTATTTCACTAACTTGAGTGACATTTAGCCACAGTTGTGCTTTTTGTGAGCGAGTCTTGCGGGGAAGAGAAAGCACTTTTCCACGAACAGTAACTACTTGTTGTTGTTGGGAGTCACGATCAACGGGAATTATTTTACTAACGTCATCTATTGATGGTTGGGGTACTCGGACTAAAAAATAAAAACTAGCAAGAAAAGCGACCGCTCCAGCAGTTATCCACAACCAATTTGAATTTAGTAGAGATTTTCTTGTTCTTTTTGGGAGTAAATCTGGAAACTGACCATTTCTGAGTAAGTCTTCAGAATTAATTTTTTGCTGAGGAGTTGCTATGATTTTAGTCGATCTTCGTAAGTTTTGTCGGTATCCTTGTTGTACGATAATTGCTAAGACTAAGCCCACAGTTAGCATAACATATATACCCCAAGGAACAATGGTAGATACTAGCCCCAATATGTAAGCTAGGCTGATGACAATCGCTACAGCTTGATTCATATTTCATTGAAGAAGGAAGAAGGAAGAAGGCAGAAGGAAAAATTACTTATGGATAGTCAACGAAGGCCACTTCGTGTCTACAAACCCCAAACAATTTTAAGCACCTCCGTTGACGGTGGGGTATTAAACCCGCCACAGAAAATATAAATAATTTAGGGCGTTGCTGATTCTGGGTATGATTTGAGAATTTTGTATTTGGGATTTTTTATTTTGGATGGTTTGAACTACTTGTTAATATTAATTCCCAGATCCGGTGTTCCCTATTCCCTATTCCCTATAAACCTACTTTCATACCTTAATTCAGCAATGCCTAATTTAGATAGCTAAACCAAGTCTTAGACCCAACACTGCATGAACAAACATGATACAAAGTGCAATGCTACCAAGGTAAGCGTGAGTAGTACGCAATGCAGCTTGATTTCCACCAAATTTTGTTAGGGAGATAAAACCATTTGTTGCCAGTAGCGCTAATACTACCGAACCAGTCCAAAAATGAGGACTTTCAAATATTTGCTGTTCCTGCATCACTAGAGATAATATTCCACCCGTATAACCTAATGCCATAAATAAAAACATAAATGGTGCCATCTTACGATGATTAGAAGCACTTTCAACAGCTATAGCTTCATCAGTAACTACTCGTCTACGCCATCCAGTTAAACGCACAAAGCTACCTATAACAAACACAACGATCGCCATCATCAATGGATGTCCCCAATGTACAATTGGTTCTGGCGTACCTAAATTGCGGAATATGTCAGCTATTGGTTCTAAATATTCTCTGATTTCCATTTCTTTCTCTGGTGGTAGTTTTTGCTTTCTTGTTCAAAGTTTAAGTTGATCAAAATAATTGGGTCGCGCAACCCCGCCTTTTAAGGCGAAATGTTTTTGGAGGCTTGCTCAAATCCCCTACTTCCCCTCCTGGGAGGGGGAGGGGCGAGGGGTGGGTTAACTTCTGACTTTTGACTTCGTTAAGCTGCTGCTTTAGCCTTATCTTCTGGGTTAGATTTTAGCAATGGAAAGTTAAGACTTTCCCGTTGTTGTAAATAAAGTTGACCGACTTGACGTGCGAGATTACGAATCCTGCCAATGTAACGAGTGCGTTCGGTGACAGAAATTACCCCTCTAGCATCAAGTAAGTTAAAACTATGAGAACATTTGAGAACGTAATCAAGACTTGGTAAAACTAATCCTTGTTTTGTTAGTTGTTCAGCTTCTTTTTCATAGAGACCAAAGAGGGTAAACAAAAACTCAGGATTAGATGCCTCAAAATTATAGGTACATTGTTCAATTTCTCCCTGAAGATAAACGTCTCCATAAGTTACTTTATCAGTCCAAGCTATTTTTGTAATCGCATCTACTTCTTGGAGATACATAGCAAGGCGTTCTAAACCATAAGTAATTTCGATGCACACTGGTCGGCAATCTATACTACCACATTGTTGAAAATAGGTAAACTGCGTAATTTCCATGCCATCAAGCCAAACCTCCCAACCTACTCCCCAAGCTCCTAGAGTGGGAGATTCCCAGTTGTCTTCTACGAAACGAATATCGTGGTCTTCTGGGCGAATACCCAGAGCGCGGAGGGAGTCTAGATAAACATCCTGAATGTTATTAGGAGAAGGTTTGATCAGGACTTGATATTGGTAGTAGTGTTGGAAGCGGTTGGGGTTTTCTCCGTAACGCCCATCAGTAGGACGACGACAGGGTTCGACATAAGCAACTGACCAAGGTTCAGGACCGATCGCCCGCAGAAATGTATGGGGATTCATTGTACCTGCTCCTTTTTCAGTATCATAAGGTTGAGCGATGAGACAACCGCGCTCGCTCCAGAACTGATTTAAGGTGGCTATGACTGATTGGAAATTCACAGACTTTTCTTTGGTTTTGAGTTTATTTGAAATCAGAGAGTTTTTAACATTTTGGGAGCAAACACTCTTGTTATTTTCCCAATTTATACCTTTTTCTAACATAGAATAATTACCTTGTCAACTCCCAAAAAACCGATTTTTTACTATAGTTTAATTGGAAATCAAAATAGGTAATTAATATTGTCGTTAATTATAGCAGGAAACAGATTGAAAAACATTTACCTATCTCAAGGGCATTATCAGTATAGAACCTAAACTATCTTTCTATTGCTATAGTTAAGTCATTATTTCCTTTCTGCAAAAATTATTTCAACTTGTCAATTGAACATGATATTACTTGATGTTCTTTGAAAAAGATATCATTTATAATCAGGCTCGTAGTAGAGCTTTAGTCCTCATATAAGTATTGCAAGGGTTAGAGCAAAACTACAAACAAAAACTTGATTATAAGTAATTAAGTAGAGCAAGCTAAAAAAAAGACGTTGCATATTTAGCCACAAAACGCTTCAAGTCACTGATGTAACTAACTTTTGAATTAATTTACAATTTGATACATAACGCACAAAAATTACCACGCTCTTCTTGAATGGCAATATCCTAATTGAAGAAGGAGACAGGAGACAGGAGACAGGAGACAGGAGGAAAATTACATGGGGATTCGCTCCCCCAAGTAATTTTGAACACCCCCGTTGACGGTGGGGTATTACACCCACAAAGAAAATGATAATTACCACATCATAAACCATATAGCAGTGGAAGGAAAGGGTGCGGACATATCAAAATCTTAAAACTCAAACAACGTCAGATTTTTCGGTCTTTCCTTCTCTCCTAGATAACTAAAGGCATTCTTCCTCCTGCAAAGCGGTTGCATAATTAAACAGGATTAATATTAGAACTAAAAGTTGAACGTCTTACCTTACCTAAAGCGATCGTGACATCCACAAGCATATTCATTGCTACGTCTTTACCAGGACAGATGCGTCCAGCACTACGATCGCCTACAGAATGGAAACCCATGTGGTAAGGGCAAAGATTTTCTCGGTTGGCATCAAATTGATAGGTTGTCGGACCCCAAAAGTTCTCGTCTAATAATCCTAAACTCATAGGAATCAATATTTTTGTACCAGTAGGAAAAGTTCGATATCTGCCAGCTATTGTCACTGTAAAAGCATCAGTTGCTATTTTATGGGAGGCGCTAACGGGTGCCCAGAGACGGGAACATTCTAAGAGATATAGTCGCACCGACTCTCGGTTGTCGAGGTCAAGTTCATCCCAATAATGAGTAGGGTTAATTTCAGATGTATTTTGTCCTTTGTAGGCGGGAAGAGGTCGATCGCCCATAGCAGTTTGACCAAGATGTAGAGGACCTTGTAAAGCGGCTATACTCATAATAGATGTCATCAGTTTGGCTAATTCTCGTCTTGTCATGCCATTATACTGATCGCTCTGTTCGTTAAAGTTGGCTAATACAGGAGAATTTTCATATATGGTTGCTGCTTGCTCGATGGACTCTGAAATTTTTCCATGCCTAAATATGTTTAACTCTTCTAAGATAGTACTAACACCTGCAAAGTAGCGCAGTGTACCCTGGCGTGTATAGTGTAAATCTGTGAGGAAGTCCATTGTAGCTTGATCGTTAGGGTCTAACTAAAATAAAACATAGTGAAGATATTCAATCAGAAACCGTTTCCAACCCCGCTTATCCTCGCTAAAGAAAGCTCCACCAGGACCGTGAGACATATCTATATAATCTGCTGCTAACTTTTCAATAAGTTGTCTGGCGATCGCATCTTGCTGACGTGCTATTGAGGAGTCATTGAGAATATAATCCTGTAAACATCTGCGGAAAGCTTCATGGTCATTACTACCTGTTGCTTCTTGGTCTGAAAGTGCTAGTAGGAAAACATTTCTGCCATCTACATCTTGGTTAGGCAAATGATTTGCTTCTAGTACGGTGGTGCCTAAACGCCATGTTCGAGCTTGTGGAGAAGTCAGTGCTGTTTCTATAGCTTCAAATTCTCCCATTACTACTTGGCCAGCACAACAAAAGTTTGGTCCTAAAACTAGGCGTTTCTGGTCTAGGTATGTAGGAAGATTTGCTGCTAAACCTTCTATGAAGATAATTATTGGTAGCAAGACTTTGCTAAAGATATTTTCTGGATGTTGAAGCGCCCAGATTTGAAAATTATTCAGCCCAATATCTATAAATGATGCTTTATAGGTTGGTTGTTGTCTTGGCGGGGTGGTTGAAGTCATATTGTTTCTCTCTGTTGTTGTTGAAAAAATGGGGGTATAAGTAGTAATAAGTAGTAAACAGTCTAGCATTTGATACGAATTTTATGACCTACATTTTGCAGATAAAATACAGTACTTATATCATGTCCGCTTGAATACTTACACTTTGGTGGAAGGAAGGCAGAAGGCAGAAGGCAGAAGGGAATATTGGTTCAAAGGGAGAAGGTTTTTTGATCACGCTATTATCCGGACATGATATTACGACTATATATGGCGCTACGCGCTAGGGAATAGGGAACAGGGAACAGTAGACTGTCAAAGGGTTTTTCCTGCGGAAATGCTCCGCAAACAGGATTGAAAAATGTCCTAACTTGAATGGGTAGTGCTATATAATAGACATCTGGTGAAAAAGATGTAAACTTTTTGTAACAGTAGAGAACAGGGAACAGGGAAGATGTTTTTAGGAAAAAAACACGGAAAATGATTTTGTGAGTAACTTTTACAACCCTAGTTTATAGTAAATAAAGAGCAAGTTTATTTTCTGGAGATGTCTAATAGTTTTAATGATCTTCAGTGTCATCTGATGCGATTGCCTGACTATTAGACCAACCACAAAATAGCTGCCACTAGGATCCGCCAACATTGACAAAACTTTACAAAAAGTCTCTAACTTTTGGATATAGGATATAGATGTTCAGCTTTACACACAAAAAAAATGTTGGAGGACTATATGACACCAAATAATGGAGTTCACTCAACTAAAGTGAACCACACAAAAGCTCACCGAAAGTTGATTACAGCTATTATCGCTCTATTTGCTTTCACTTTTGTCCTATTTGGCTTTTCGGGGGTGACTTCCCCAGCGTTTGCTGGGCCAGGCGGAACCTATACAACAGGATGGGTGACACGGTTTAATGTTAGTGATGGAGTGGAAGCAACTCAGTGGTATGAGGAAAAACTTGGCATGATCGTCAATGAGGAAAATTCCGCATTCCCTTATTATGTGCAACTTTTCTATCCAGAACTTCCTGATACCCAAATTGGCCTGAGTCAGAGTAAACCTGTTCAATCGGGAAAAGCAACTGCTACGATCGCTGTAGATGATATTGAGCAAGCGGTAGATTTCCTAGATTATAAAGGGGTTGAAGTTGGGCCACTTTGCAATGCGGGGGATGGTTATACGGTACTCGCCTTCTTTTGCGATCCTGATGGCAATAATTTGGCTCTTCGTCAGGATGGTTTTCCGAATTCTTTTGATGATTGTGGATCGCCTGTATGCAATAATTGCGAATACTAGGGATGTCGGTCGTGAATTGCCCTGCAATTATTTCTGATTGACTGCTAGTATCAAGTTCGGATAAATAGTCGATTGTCCGAACTTGATATTAGTAACCGCTAGCTGAAAATCAAGTTGAAAATCAAATCCCACTCCACTCCCTTAAAATTGGTAAAACAAAAGTAATAGGCGCTCTTTCTTCTACTCGTACTCGCGTTGTTGTAGTTG
>NZ_JAAHGK010000790.1:0-3700 GCF_010672505.1 Okeania sp. SIO2B9
CAGATAGTCGCTTTACTATTAATGGTTGGATCTGGAGAAATAATTAATAATGAATAATTAATAATGACTTATATTTAAAAGAAGAGAATTGACTAAAAAGATTTTTTTTCTTTTCTCTTTCTACTTGTAGGGTAAAAGTCCGGATAAATAATGAATAATGAATAATTAATAATGAATAATTAATAATGACTTATATTTAAAAGAAGAGAATTGACTAAAAAGATTTTTTTTCTTTTCTCTTTCTACTTGTAGGGTAAAAGTCCGGATAAATAATGAATAATTAATGCGGAAGACGGAGTCAGGAGTTAGGAAAAAGGAAGGATAAAAGTGAGAATTATCTGGGGATATTTAGGCATTTTATATCTGCATTAAATGGAAGTAAAAAGTACAATAACTGTCTCATCGCATTTCATATTAAACCTTAATTATTCAATTATTAAGTAATGAGGTAAAAAATTTGATAATTTCCGAAAAAAACCTACTATTGCGAGAGAATATTGAGATGAATTATGAAATATTTTTTGTCTGTAATTTTTGTGACAATAAAATCTCTCTTATAGCAATTCCTAAGAAGCGTGAGGTACAAAATTCCTTTTTTTAGGGAGTAGGAAGCAGGGAATAGAAAAGAATAAAAACAACTGTGTTTCAGTAACTTGAGAAACGCTATATTACCTAAAAATTGTGGTATAAAGCCTCCCCTTTTAAGCGTATAAAATAGAATATCCATGATGTAAAGCTTCCTTATTGCAGGAGGTACTGATAACTAATAACTGATAACTGATAAATGTCAGATCTGTATATGCTAAAATGCTATTTCTGAAACCAGAGAAATTATAGAATTATGGCAAGTAGATTTTCAGCAACTAAAATGTTTAATCTGTCTAGTAAACCAACTATTTCAATGCAGATGATGTGGGTAGGCTTAATCATTACAGTTTTATTTATATTAATTGCTATTTTATCTCCACTTTTAGAAAATTTAGACTTGCTCCAAGACCCCCAGGAATTTCTCAGTAACCCCATTCATCAATCACCATCTTTTGAACATTGGTTTGGCACAAATCGTCAAGGTTATGATGTATTTTCCCGAACATTATTCGGGGTACAAGTTGCTTGGCAAGTTGTAATTTTAGCCACAGCATTAAGTTTAATTATTGGTGTACCTCTAGGAATGGTAAGTGGTTATCTTGGCGGTAGAATAGATAAGGTTTTAATATTTTTTATGGATACCGTTTATACTTTACCAGGATTATTACTTTCAATAACTCTAGCTTTTGTTGTGGGAAAAGGAATATTAAATGCAGCGATCGCTTTGAGTATTGCTTATATTCCACAATATTATCGAGTAGTTCGTAACCATACAGTTAGTGTAAAAAATGAACTATTTATTGAAGCAGCAAAAGCGATGGGTGCTAATACTTGGAGAGTATTAACTCGTTATTTATTTCTTAATGTTATTCAGAGTGTGCCTGTGTTGTTTACTCTTAATGCTGCAGATGCAGTTTTAGTATTAGGAGGATTGGGATTTTTAGGATTAGGATTACCTCCTGAAACTGCTGAATGGGGAAATGATTTAAGGTTAGCTTTAGATGCTTTACCTACAGGTATTTGGTGGACTGCTTTTTTCCCTGGTTGTGCTTTAACTTTAATGGTAATTGGTTTATCTTTATTAGGGGAAGGATTGAATGAATTTGTTAATCCTAAGTTGAGAAATTAATGAAGAAGGAAGAGGGAATAAGGAAGAAAAAAGAAGGTAAAAGGAAGGTTGATTATTGATATTTTGTTGTTTTAGATATTCTATAAGTCAAGAGTAGTAATGGCAGTTGCTATAAAACCTATTATTGGACTGTTTAATCTTAAATATTGCAGTAGCAAATTTTTAACAGATAACTTCTTCTATAGCGTTTTCAAATGAGATTTCAAACAAGAATTGGTTATTTACTAACAGTAAAAAATTCGGCAAACCTTCTTATACCAATTTGATAAAAGTGCGAGGTTTTAGGTGGTAATGGTTCAAAAATTTAGGATTTTTGTCAAGAGTTGGGCAGAAAAATCAAGGGACGATTCTTCCTACTATCTCCTCTATAATTCCCATTTATCCTGAGTTCCCCTCCTGGGAGGGGTTAGGGGTGGGTTGACTCCTACCCTCAGCCATAAGACTTTTTCAGCAAACCCTAATTATTAATTATTAATTGTTGAAAATTACCATCTACCAAAAGCACCCCATACTGCCCCAGAAATCATGCCCCAAATTGACCCAATACCTGCACCAATAATTACTCCTCTAAGTAAAGTAACTTGACGAATAATTCCTAAACTTAAAAAGAAATCATCCCCCATAGTTGTAGACAAAATAGCTCCAATAATTCCCCAAGCGATCGCTGTCAAAAAACAACCCCAAATTGCTCCAACAATTGCACCTCTTATCCCAATTAATTCTAATGCTAAAGGTAAAGGAGGAGCCATAATTAATCCACCTAATATAATTCCAAATATTGCTCCACCAATAGCACCATTACCACCACCAAAAATTACTGTAGCTATTAATAGTTGAGGCAAGTTACTAGAAGTAATATCAATATTTGCTTGACTCCAAAACAATAAGCAAACTGTGGCAATTATACCTATAATTGTGCCAAAAAAAGACCCCCAAATTGCACCTAAAATTGCTCCCGACTTACCCCAAATTCTCGCACCTCCCAAAAACATAGGAGGTTTAAATAAACTCCAAACAAAACCAAAACTTGCTCCCAAAAATGCTCCTGATATATATGCTTTACCAACATTAGCATCCCGATTTAATATTGCTAACATTAATCCTCCTATAACGCTGCCCAGGAAAAAGCCACCAATAATTCCAAATATTATATAATTTTTGCTAGATTCATCCTGTCTTCCCATTAATGATTTCCAAATTAGGCTAATAACTGTACACCACAAGATACCCATTAATAATGCACTTACAATAGTGACTAAATTTTGATTAATTCCTATGGATAAACCAGCCAAAGTAGCACCAAATAAAACACCCCAAACAGTACCACCAATTGTGCCCCAGATTATCTTATGAACTATATTTGTTTGATTGCTAGGTAACTCTCTCATAATTTTTATTCTTGCTACACTATATCAGGTATTAGATGTTAAGTTTTAGGTGGCTCAACTTTTTTTACCTCATACCTACTACCTAAGACTTACAATCTTATTTTCACTTTAACCTACTACTTAAAATCTTCTTCAATAAACTACTAGAAATCCTGAAAAATTATCTTTACTATCAGGAATTAGAGCATAAGAGGATGCACTACGACAATGCCTAGCACCAATATTCCAAGAGTGTGCTCTATGAAATTTTATATTAATTTTTTTGACTTATATTCCCAAACCTTACCATTTGATAGGGAAAAATTATAATCATTATGCCAACAATTAGCGGATTATTTCTAAACATTTCTGTGCATATAGCAGAAGAAGGAAGGAATAGGGAAAAATTTGGCGTTGTCTAAGTTTTAAGCTTTTGATATATCCTAACCTTTGCTTCGACTGCTATATCACATAAACTAAAAGCATTATCTGAAAAACTATCGATTTTTGTTGTTTGACAATATTTGATGACTATAGAGACTTTTTCATCAGTAGAATTTCCACTTTAATTAGGTAAAAAGGTGTAGTTGTATTTGCACGGACAGATATATTCGCG
>NZ_JAAHGK010000791.1:0-3693 GCF_010672505.1 Okeania sp. SIO2B9
ACTCAGTCATCTTCGCCCCGACAATTGAACTAATATTCGAAAACGTTATCGCACGGATTTCACCGTGCAAACGAATATCGTCACATGGCGTTCGCATCTGCTATTTTGGGTGGCATGATCCCGACAGAGTTCGCGCTTTCCGCGATCGTTGCGCTTATCGACCCGGTCCGGATCGCGTGTTTCGCGGCGCCAAAGCCGCGCCGCGGTCCGGACGAAGGAGCGGTGAATGTAAAGAGGTAAAAACTAAATTATTAAGCGGTAAATATGCTAGTCATTCTTTGAGCTATCAACAACAAAATAAAGAGGGAATTATCGGTGTTGTTTGGACAGAAGATAAAAATATGAATAGTTTTTATAATACTATGAATGCTTGCCAGAAAGTGGCAGATAAAAGTTTATGCCAAACTTTATATCTAGTGAGAGCTGCTGAGGTTGGAAATGCCAAAAATATGAGCAATAGAATATATAGAAAAATTTTTAAGGGTAGGTTGAAAAATTGTCATATTCAGCCCAACCTGAAATCTGTATATTTTTTGGCTACATATCATAGTTTGGTGAATGCTGCTCTAGCTAATGAATTAATGATTGAAGGTAAGATTATTAGTCTCAAAGAGTTAGAAGAAATAATTTGTGAATCACAGATTTTAAACAGTTGTAGTCTATTACGAGATTTATCTGTAGTTGACTCAACAGATAATCAAGAACAACAAAGCGATTCAGATTTATCAGATTTAGATGAGGTGAAGGATTTTGTGGTAAATTTAATTAAAACAGAATGTTTTATGGAGCGCAAAAACATAATTGAAAATACACTAAATAAATTTATTAACATAGAGCAGTCAAAAATTTATACAATTATTGAGGAACTTGAAGGAGAACAGAAAATCAAAAATATTACTCCTACATCAAAATTAGATCGAAAACTAGTTTGTTTTATTCCTATTTAATAACGAACATTTAATTAAAGTTAGGAACGATAAATTAAAATCAATATTTAGTAGATCAAACTGATAGTTTTTGAAATTTTTTTAGTGATCTTAACTGCTTAAAAACCTGGAAAATCAGGATAGTTTGTCAATGCCAATAACTAATAAACCTCAACTACAGTCTCCCCCATTCAGTGTTACCAATGTTAAAGTTGCTTTTGAGTGCCCGCGTTTATTTTATCTCAAACAACGTTTTGGGGGCGACCATATATTTTTGCCAAAAGATTATATCCAGGAAATTGATAGTGCTTTTCTCGACTTAGCTAATCAGTTGATTAATATGATTAGAGAAGAATCTAGGATTCAAGCTTTGTTTAAGGGGAAGTTTGAGGAATTGATGGTAGAAGTGATCGCTAATCAAATACAACAATTATTTTATGAGTTGATTTTCTTTCCTTATTTAGACACAATAATTACAAAGGATTCTAGTCTAGCAACAGCACTCTATCAAAGTTGGCAGGTCTTAATTAAACTAATTTTAAATATATCTAAAATTATTGTTAAAAATCGGCGTTACTGCCATGAAAGTATTGTAGTTCGTCGCACATTAATTACAAGGGAAATACTACTAGATTATACTTTTAAAATACCAGATGGTGAGAATCAAAAGTTAACAGGAAAAGTTAATAATTTAATTTTTGATTTTGAGTATCGTCGTTTATGTGTGGTTAATTATCAGACTTATGAAACTGTAGAAGTATCGTCTCAGTTAATGGCGGTTGCTTTGTATAGTTTTCTACTGAAGCAAAAGAAAAAAGTGCCTGTTAATGCGGTTGTTTATTGGGTTTTGCCTGAGTTTGGAGAGTATCATTATTCATGGGAAAAACTTGAGAATATGGTGGAGAGTTTAATTCCTGCTAAGTTACAGGAGATGCGGGTGTGGTTAAGGTGGGAGGAGTCTCAACCAGACCCACCTCCAGCAACGGAGCATGAGTATTTATGCGATATTTGTCCTCAGAGGGAAAAGTGTCAGAGTTTTTTTGATAGGGATTGGTAGGAGTTATCAAAAGTAGGTTGGGTAGAACGAAGTGTTAGCGTTTGCGCAGCATTCTGTAGGAAACGTTTGACAGGATTCATGTTCTTCACCAAGACTTACTTCTCTGGCAGTATCGTCCTTAGTCCTTCAGGCTTATCCGCTTTTAGCCCATGCACCCTCGAGTAATGGTTGTTAACCCATTAAACCTGAGCTGCGAAGTCACTCCCTAGCTGAGAGGGGAGGAATTGAACCTGCATAGGGTATAAGTTTTTAACCTTTTGGTTAAAGGGTCATGTTGCAGTCATGGCTTCTTTGACCCAACGAGTCGCACTCAACCCAACCTACGGATACTTGGTATTTTTGGTGTGAGGGAATGCGATCGCTACTTTCTATTCTGGTATATATGCTATTTTTCTGAGTTTTTCGTAGGTTGTTTTCCCGAAACCAATTCCCTTTTTAGTTTGTTGTTTAAGATTTTCCCAAGTTAAGTTTTCTCCAGACTGTTTCCATAACATTAAGCTCGTAACGTTGAGAAACTGCTTGAATCTGTTTTGGTAATGTATATTGTACAAATCTATTGTTAGGGTTAATTTTACAAGGCAGTACACCTAATATTTCTATGTCTGGTTTATTCATCATTTGTCTAAAACGGTTAACATCTCGCTGAAGATAATTTTTAACATTAGATAAACCTTGATTAGCAAATGGTTTTAAGTCTGAAGGAATGATTAAATAGTTAGCACTAACTAGGGGAACAAAGGCATACAAATTCAAAGAAGGTGGTGTATCTATCAGGGCAATATCATATTTTTATTAGACAAATTTTAGTTTTTTTATTAGCGCAGTTTGAGTACTTCTCAGACCGTTTAACTCACCTTCAAGATCCATTAAATTTATATGAGAAGGAATTACATCTACTTCTGGATTATTAAACCTAGAAGCTCTAGCTACTTCTGGAATACTAGAATATTCATCGTATCTCAACACATGATAAATATAAGAGTCTTTGATATCATCAAATTGTTCATCATCAAATTTAATTAGACCTGTCGCAAAAGTTGTATTCGCCTGACTATCTAAATCAATAACAATAACTTGATAACCTTTTTTACTCAAAGCGGCAGCTAAATTAACCACTGTTGTCGTTTTTCCAACTCCACCTTTATTGTGATAGACAGCAATTACTTTCATAGAATTTATCCTACCTTGATTAATTGGATTAGACTCTGTTTCAATGTTTACTAAGTTTTCCTGATTTTCGGGAATATTGCTAACAATTTCTTTTGTCTCAGATTGAGTAGCGATCGCCTCACTTACACCTGCTTTTTCTACCGGAGTTTCTGGTATATTACAACTCTCTTTTTGACGCAAATAGTCTCGACCTACTATTTTTTTAATTTCTTCTATTTTGTCATCAATTTCAATTCCCAAACAACTAAAAATTAACTCAATCTGATTTCTGTCTCTTTGATAAATCCTAATTTATTTAGCATTAGTTAACAACCCATATTTTACATTTATACTTGTTAAATAATGCCTCAGTTTTCGTTGATGGCGGTCTAAATTTTCTCTCGGATGTTTTGCCTCCATAACTAAACTCAATGGAGAATCTCCATCTAAACGAAAAGGTAACTTCTGGACAGCAAATGATAAAAAGTCTAAACGGATACTACCCAGCGTTACTTCTTGATGCCAATGTTCGATACCGTATCCTAATTTTGGCAGTAGATA
>NZ_JAAHGK010000792.1:0-3684 GCF_010672505.1 Okeania sp. SIO2B9
TTTCTTCCCTGCTGAGTTCTGACTCCTGACTCCTACCCTCACCCATAAGACTTTTTCAGCAAACCCTAATTATTTCCACAATTCCTATCTCATCAATTAGTCCTGCTACTATTCCTAAGTGGTCGATATTTTGAACTGTTATTTCTTCAATTAAAGACACTTTTTTAAATAGTAAATAACTTAGCGAGGAGTCAGAACTCAGGAGTCAGAACTCAGCAGGGAAGAAAGAAAGAAGGAACAAAAGTAAAGATAATTTCAGTATTTCTTCAGTACTATTTGAACTTTTCTTTCCCTTCAGACTTCTGCCCTCTGCCTTCCTTGTATAAGTATTCAACCAGACATAATATTACTCTCAGTTTCAATCTGTCGCACCACAGTCAACGCTGAATAAGACACTCCTGCCGTACCCTCTCCTGGATGAGTTGAATCTCCTACCAACCATAAATCCTGAATGGGAGTACGATTGGCAAATCCAAAAGGTCCGAAAGTTGAAAGACGCTGACCGACACCACCGACAACACCTTCATCTCGTGCCGTAAATTTAACAAAAGTACGAGGTGTAGCCGCTTCTTGATGAACTATTGTTTCTGGTTTTAAATAAAAATATTCACTCAAACGAGCGATCGCCTCCTCTGCATATTGCTGCTTCAACCCCTGATAATCTTTGCAATGTCTCCAAATTTGAGTATCGGTAAAACTTGAAGCTGTAATTGTTGCTTTACCTGTGGGAGCGCGACCGTCTCCCGGATGACTCACTGATACAAACAAAGAATTATTTTCTCCAATGGGACCGTCATAATTGTAGAAAAACTGCAAATGAGGCGGACAGTTTGGTGGAATAGCACTTTCATCGACTCCCAAATAAACCACAAATGCACCCGATGGTGAGGGGAGTTTATTCACTCGGCGTTTGTAACCGGGTATTGGGTGAGAGGTCTGATTTTCATCTTTCACTAACTTTACTAAGTTTTGCACGGTGACATTAGCCACAATATGGTCGGCAGTTTCTACCCAAGTTTCTCCAGTTTTTTGATTTTTGACTCTGACACCAGTAGCTTTACCCTTATCTATATATATCTGTTCCACAGTATGACCCATCAAGAGTTGTCCTCCGTCTCTTTCTAAAGCTGTAACCAGGCGATCGCTTAACACCTGCATACTTCCCTCAAGATGATACAAACCTTGGGGAGCTTGGGAAACAGCTAAAGCGGTAGCAGCATAAAGTAGAGCTGTTTCCTCTGTACCTACTTGAGAGTAAAGTTTCAGTTGTAAATCCAGAAATGTTTTCAACCGCAAATTATCATTTAAGCCATACAACCGTAACGCATCTGCTACCGTCATCAAAGTAAATGGCACTGTAATCAAAGTATCCAGGCGTACTGCTTTTGCTAACTGCCACATATCCCAGATATTGCGCGGTGGTAAAACTGGGTCTCGCCCTTGAAACTTCCAACTTGCCTTAAATAATTTTGTCATTAGTTGCCAAAATGGTTCGCTACCGGGAAACTGAGAAAGTCTCTCTTGTTGCCATTTTTTTTGGTCGCGCCAAACATTAATAGGTTGAGTTTCTCCTGGTAGAAATACGGCACAGGCAGGGTCGCAGTTGGTGGCCTTCGGAATGTCAATCTCCAACTCAGAGAAAATCCGGTGATGAATACCACCAGTTTCTAAACCTGCTACTTGAGTAGCACCAACATCAAAAGTGAAACCGCGTCGTTTAAAAGTAGAAGCGCAACCACCAGGAACGATCGCTTGGTCGAATATGTGGACTTGATAGCCTCTATGGGCCAGTAATGCTCCTGTTGTTAGGCCACCAACACCTGCACCACATACCACAATTTTTGATTTTTGTATAGTATTTTTAGAGAACATAGAATTTATCTTAATATTTCTTAATTAAATATTAATATAATCTATCATTTGATCGGCTTTTTGGGCAAGGCCAGAACAGAACAAGGAGAAAATGTCTATAAAAAATTAGGCATGATTTTTATGTTAATTGTTATTTATACCTCTTTCAAAGTATTGCTAGTTCAAGTGTAGACAAAAATGTGCAACTCCGTATTCAAGCGGACATGATATGATGACGATCCGAATAAAGGGAAATATTTTTCTCACTGTTCCCTGTTCCCTGTTCCCTGCCTGCTATATAATTTTGTCAAATCATCAATTTACTGGTGGGACTCTAACTATATTTAATTTTGTTACGTTATTCAAGATATCTGGTGCTGCAGTTCTAGGAATACAAACAACATTACCAGCACGCATTTTCTCCAGGCGATCGCCTACCACAGAAATAAGCTGACTAACTCTCCAACGCACTATCTCTCCATACATAGGAATAATCTCAATTTCATCACCCACTTCCACAGACTCAACCAGTTGCAAAACTATATTTTCTGGTGTTGTCTCCATCACAATACCAAGATATTCGTGAGTACCCCTACTACTTTCCAACTGCTTATATACAGAATCATTTCCTGCAGGAATTTCCAATGAAGCAGAAGAATAGTCACGGTGAGGCACAGATTCTAATTCACCACTAATCTGATTCACTAACTCTGGAGTCAACCTCCCTTCTGCATAAGCATCGATCGCTTGACGATAAGATCTACAAGTCATCGCTACATAAAACGATGATTTCATTCGCCCCTCTATTTTCAGAGAACAGATTTGATGCTCAAAAAACGCTCCTACTTGATGAATACCCCATAAATCTTTAGAAGACATAAAAGTAACCGGGCGATCGTCTGTTTTTGCCTCCAACTGATAGGGAAAACGACATGACTGAATACATCCACCACGATTAGAATCTCGACCTGCAGTAAAATTGGAGATTGTACAATTACCAGAAAAAGCCATACACATAGCACCGTGAATAAACATCTCCACATCAATACCAGTTTGTCTACGAATCAACCCACCCTCTGCAACACTGACTTCTCGCCCCACAATTAAACGCTTCACAGCAAATTCTTTCCACATTTGCCCTGCATAAGAATTAAGACAAGATGCTTGAGTCGAGAGATGAATGTCAAGATTAGAACTATTTTTCACTACTCGCAAAACCCCCAAGTCAGAAACAATCACACCATCTACACCAATAGATTCCAGAAATTGACAATATTCGGCTAATCCCTCAAAGTCATCATCGTGGAGAAAAGCGTTCAGAGTCAGATAAACTTTAGCATTATTTTGGTGGGCAAAATTTACTCCGTATTCTAAGTCATAGTCAGAAAAATTATCTGCTCGCGCCCGTAAACCGTATTTTTGCCCTCCCACATAAACAGCATCCGCGCCATAGGTAACAGCAACTTTTAGACGTTCGAGATTTTTAGCAGGAGCTAACAATTCTGGTTTCCACATATTATATATATAGTGATTAACTTAAATATTTTAGCTTGATCGCTCAACTATGGTTTGAAGAATCAGAATCAACGCTATAATTAAAATATAGAGGTTTTGCGGAAATTTTGAACGAACAAAAAACGATAGTGAAACAGCTCGAAACCAAAACCCATCAAGAAATTTTTGATCCCGATAGTGACTGCCAACCAATAGCAGATAATACAGTTCAATTTCGCTGGATAATGGTCATCTACCTTGAAGAAGGAGACAGGAGACAGGAGACAGGAGACAGGAGGAAAATTACTTGGGGGAGCGAATCCCCATGTAATTTTCCTA
>NZ_JAAHGK010000793.1:0-3681 GCF_010672505.1 Okeania sp. SIO2B9
TAGAGATATGTTACTCCAGAACACAAATTAATTCTGATAAAAAGTGTAATATAGAAACCAAAATAATAATTTTGGCCACTCAAAACAAAAGCACAATTTTAACAGTGCTATCATAGACAGAAGCAAAGCTAAAATCAGGTATAGGGAGTTAAGTGGATGAGCCATGAAATAATAGCAATTAGGAGACCTGTTAGACCAAAACAGCCTATTGAGCCAAATTCTCCAAAGGAGGCGCTTCACGAACAAATTGAGTCAAAAGTAGAAAAACCAAATTCAATAAAAAATAGCCCCTCATCAAGAACAGAAGGTACGAATGAAAGGCAATTAGGAAAACCAATAAGTAAATCAGAAAGACCCAAAAAACCAGGAAAACCAAAGCTAAAAGAATCTATCCAACAAGTCACCAATGCTAACGGAAAAGTTTTTAGTTCGGGGGATAAGATTTTAGTATCAGCACCCTGGAGTAGTATTGTAGAAGCTGAAATTACGGGTTTTTATAAAAGTCCTGGAGGTTCAATCTGGGCAATTTTTCTTCCCCAAGAATCTCTACCTAAGTGGAAGTGGGAAAAAGGTTGCATCCGAGCTGAATTATTAAAACAAGCATAATTAAGGCAAAAAAAATCTTAAATTCAGGATAATTTAGCATCTAAAAAAAATCCTAAAAAATATAACAGGATGATTTGGGTTGTGTAGAAAATATCCTGAATCAAATTAAGAGGAAACAGGGAAAAAATATCCTGAATAAAGGGAGGGGGGAGAGGATATATTTTAAACTTTTCTCCTGTTCCATAAATATTTAATCAAACTTGATATAACTGATACTAAATCTGATTTAGATAGGTTACTTGTTAAGGTAGTAAATATTTATCCAAATGGTTAAATTCAAACAAATCAATTTCTTAAAGTGCTGAAAGTGTTAGTTTTTCAGGAGTTAATTCTTGAGCAAATTGGAAAACAAAATTTTCTTGCTGTTTAGTTTCTATTGTGTATTGAAGAGTTTCTCTGACCTTAGCGATCGCCTCACTATCAGTTCCGGTGCTCCCTACTCCCTCTCTTGGTGAGCGTTCCTTGCCTTGGTCGATTGGATATGGCGTTAGCGCAACGGATCTGCCAGAGCGGGTTTCCTCGCCATTTCACCCTACGGGAAGCTCCAAAGATCGACCGCTTGCGTCTGTCGCACCCCGCGGGGTCGCACCGCTGCTCCCTACTCCCTAAATTTTTGATTGTGGTTATTCAAACAGACATGATATAATAGTAAAAATCCTTAAAAAAAATTTAGAGACGCGATCGCCCACATCTCTAAAATTACTATTCGACTATTTCAGCCAGAATTGATATCCTCTCGACGTTGCGCTTAGGCGACAACGTGGGATTCCTAACCATCACTGATTAGGTTTTTCTGTTCCCTCTTGCCTCCTCCGGAGGAGCTGCGCTAACAGAGGATCTGCCTCCGAGGTCTTTCCCTCTTTTTGGTCTTAAGGTCGCTCCACAGTACGTCACCAATCCGATGGCTCCCCTAGACACTGCTAGCCCAGCAGCCTCAATTTAAGTATTATAGCACATGGTTTGAAAAAAAAACCAATCAATATTGGTTTTCCCATAGGATTATCCCGCACTCTCCTGAGGGCGGGTCTTCAACCAACGTTGAAATAAGTAACTTAATTATTGCGTGACACAGAAGCCTCTTCTACAAAATTGTCACCATCTCTCCTCTGATTTTTAGGAGAAGGTTTTTGATGACGAATCTTCGGTGAGCGTGGCTTTGGCTTTGGCTTCGGAGTTTCATAGACAGGGATTTCTTCCTCCTGAGCATAATCAGGCCCCATCCAAGCAGGACGAGTTTCATCATAAGCTATCTGTAAAGCTGCTGCAGCGATCGCATGGGGGTCATACTCTTCACCCAACTGAGCAATCAATGGTAAGAAAGAAGCCATTCGTTCCCCACTCAGAGCATCTCGTACCTTATTCTGTAACTTCTGCAACTGTCGGGCTTCAATTTGAGACCGCTTAGGAATCGAGCGAGTATCCAAACGTTGACGTAGATGACGTTCTATCAACCGTAACTTCCGCTTATCTAAAGGATTAATTAACGAAATCGCTGTACCTTCACGACCTGCACGACCTGTACGACCAATACGGTGAACATAATTTTCCACACTATCAGGTAAATCGTAGTTAATCACATGAGTTAAGTGGTCCACATCTAAACCACGAGCTGCAATATCAGTTGCCACTACCCAACGTACTTGTTGATTACGAAAGCGACTTAGCAACCGTTCTCGTTGGGATTGATTCAAGTTACCATGATATTCATCAACACTATGACCTGCTGACTGTAATTGGTTTGTTAGTTCAGCCGCTGCTTGCCTTGTCCGCACAAATATCAAAGCTGCTTCTGGGTCTTCGAGTTCTAGAACTGGCTGTAAGGCTTTAGCTTTCGGCCAACCACGAGGCACCATGTAAGCAATCTGAGAAATTCGCTTCGGAGTTGTCTTTTGTTGAGCAACTTTGACTGTTACTGGCGATCGCAAATATTTATTCACCAGTTTCTTGATTGAGTAGTCCATGGTAGCAGAGAAGAAAGCTGTTTGATGTTCAGTGGGTGCTGCATCCAAAATTCTTTCTACATCCTGAATAAAACCCATACTCAACATTTCGTCAGCTTCGTCTAAAACCATCATTTTCAAACTATCTAGTTTTAAACTATTGCGACTCAGCATATCCAGAATCCGTCCTGGCGTTCCAACTACGATATGAACACCTCTTTGAAGGCGCTGAATCTGACGTTCAATAGATTGACCGCCATAAACAGTTAAGACCTGTAATCGATGTTTCGTTGGACTCTTGTTATCCAAACCAGCAATTTGACGAATCGCTTCTGTAACTTGCAGCGCTAACTCACGAGTGGGAGTCAAAATCAAAGCTTGAACTGCCTTTGTCTCCAGCTCAATTCTCTCCAATATGGGTAACGAAAACGCTGCGGTTTTACCTGTTCCTGTTTGGGCTTGACCTACAATATCGGTTCCTGCCAGCAAATGAGGTATTGCTTGGACTTGAATCGGAGTAGGTTCAGTAAAACCAATTGTTTCCAGATGATTTACACGCTCTTGTGAAATTCCTAAATTTGCAAACGATAAATCCATTCATTCTCCTAAGTAAATTATTTTACATCTGGTTTTGTTACCCAACTTGGAGGCAGATTTATGCTCAACTATAGCTGCTTATCAGCCCTTGCTCACGATAAACCTGTAGTTATTTGGTAGGGCAGTATGCCTTTGCCAATCACAGTTTCTACTAAATCTACTAAACTGATAGCTAACATTTTAGTAGTGTCTGTATGTTCTCAACGGCTAGGTTTTAACCTGAAGATCGACGACAGAATTAAAGGCAAAATGCCTGTTCCTTTTCTCTCTAGTTGGGTATAGTGAAGTACCTGCTCTATAAAACTGATACAAAGCGTCACATAAAGTGACAAATTGACGTTTACTTCTTGCTTCAACTGAGGCCGTCGGCGGTTACTCATCCACAAGCATTTACGGTCGAGCCGACCGCATATCTCAAATTTATACTGGCGTTTAAATCTCCTCAAAAGGAGAATCAGCGCAGCCACCCTGCTTCTCAAGGCGGATAAATTCTGATTTTTTTTGTAGAGGCTTTCCGATTTTACAGGCAGACAAACAT
>NZ_JAAHGK010000794.1:0-3676 GCF_010672505.1 Okeania sp. SIO2B9
CCAGCTAATTCTAACCAACTTTGATATTGTTCGAGATTATAACCCCGTAATAAAATACTAGGGTTACGATTTTGTTACGGGGTTATAATCTCGAACAATATCAAAGTTGGTTAGAATTAGCTGGAAATAGAATGGCTAATTTACCTACAGATTTACAAACAGAATTTATTGCCGAAAGTGCTAAACAACCACCTAATTTAGTTTTAGATGTTTTTGTTTCTTATTCCAGAGCAGATTCAGATTTTGCTAGACAGTTAAATGAGGCATTACAAACTCAGGGAAAAACTACTTGGTTTGACCAGGAAAGTATTGCTACAGGCACAGATTTTCAACAGGAAATTAATCGCGGAATTGAACAGTCGGATAATTTCTTATTTATTATTTCCCCAGATTCAGTAAATTCTCCCTATTGTGGAAATGAAGTAGAGTATGCCAAAAGTTTAAATAAACGGTTTGTGACAGTATTATATCGAAAAGTTGATAGTAAGGAGTTGCATCCAGAATTAGCAAAAGTGCAATGGTTAGATTTTCATCGGTATGGAGGAGAATTTTATGCTAACTTTAGCGAGTTAGTACGTTTTTTGGATACTGATAGAGATTATGTCAGAAACCATACAAAGTTGTCACAACAAGCATTGGACTGGGAGGAAAAAGCTAGTGAAGATTTATTGCTACGAGGAAGTGAACTGGCGATCGCTAAAAACTGGTTACAGGAAGCTCTTAACACTAACAAACAACCCCCACTCAACAAGTTGCAAAAGAAATTTATTGAAGCTAGTGACGACCTACATACTAGCATCCAACAAGCAAGAGCAAAACGCAGACAACTTGATATCACAACTGCTTGGGGAATTACAGTTGGTTCCCTGTTGGCAGTTATGATTAGCACTGGGTTGTGGCAAAATTCTAGACATGAGCATAAAAAAGCTCAACTTAATTTAGCACAGTCTCTTGCTCGCTCTTCCTCCTCTCTATTTGTCGGTAACAAAGAATTAGAAGCATCGATTGAAGTTATTAAAGCGGGGAAAAATTTGCAAAGATACAAGGTGAAAGACGCAGAAGTGATCGACGCATTGCAACAGTCTGTTTATAGTGGCAGTGAAAGCAACAGATTACAAGGACACAAAAATTCTATTCGCTCTCTGAGTTTTAGTCCAGATGGCAAAATATTGGCATCAGGCAGCGATGATAAACAGATTAAGCTTTGGAATATGGAAACGGGAGCAGAAATACGAACTTTCTCTGGACACGATCGCTCTGTTATTAGTGTTTGCTTTAGTGCGGATGGGAAAATTTTAGCATCGGCAGGAAAAGACAAGAAGATAAAACTTTGGGATGTAGCAACAGGCAAGGAAATTAACACCTTCACCGGACATACTGACTGGATAAATAGCATGAGTTTCAGTCAGGATGGTAAGATTTTAGTATCAGGGAGTAAGGATAATACGATTAAACTCTGGAATGTAGAGACAGGCAAAGAAATTGACACCCTTTTCGGGCATCAGGGTAGTGTAATTAGTATCAGTTTTAGTCCTGACGGTAAAACTTTAGCATCGGGAAGTAAAGACAAAACGATTAAGTTTTGGGATGTAGAGACAGGTAGAGAAATGTACACCCTCTTCGGACATAATGGTTTGGTGGGTAGCGTCCGTTTTAGTCCGGATGGCAAGATATTGGCAAGTGGCAGTTATGATAAAACGGTTAAACTTTGGGATTTAGAAACAGGTGAGGAAATTCGGACTTTGACAGGACATTTTAGTTCAATTATGAGTGTGAGTTTTAGTCCGAATGGTAAACATTTAGCGACTGGTAGCAAAGACCGAATAGTTAAGCTATGGGATATAGAAACAGGAAATGAAATTCGCTCTTTTTATGGTCACGATGCTTGGGCATTTCGGGTAAGTTTTAGTCCAGATGGCAAGATATTAGCATCGGGTAGTGGTGACAAAACCATCAGACTCTGGAATTTAGAAACGAGAAGGGAACTTAGTACACTTAAAGGACATGATGATTCGATTCAACATTTAAGTTTTCCTCTAGCTTCATCCCCTCAAATATATAAATCTGAGAAAGAGATGATATTTGTTTCTGGTGGCGCTGATAAAACTGTCAAGATATGGGATTTGAAGACTAAAACTCAAGATACTTTGAAGGGACATGATGACTCGGTAATGAAAATTAGTGTGAGTCCTGATGGCAAGACTATTGCTTCTGCTGGTGAAGATAGCACTATTATTTTATGGGATGTAGAAACAAAACAAGAGATTCATCGACTCAAAGGTCATACCGATGCAGTCAAGGCAATTAGTTTTAGTCCGGATGGCAACATCTTAGCTTCTGGCAGTAAAGATACTACTATCAAACTTTGGAATTGGATAACAAAAGAAGAAATAGGCAATTTAAAAGGTCACGAAAGCACGGTAATGACAATGAGTTTTAGTCCGGATGGCAAGACCTTAGCTTCTGGTAGTAAGGACAATATAATTAACCTCTGGAATATAGAAACAATGGAAAAAATGGAACCTCTCATAAACGACAATCAGAGTTCTAATTTTAGTGTCAGTTTCAGTCCTGATGGTAAAACCTTAGCTGCTGGAGGCGATCGCAATCTTGTTACTTTATGGGATGTGGAAAAAAGAGAAAAAGTTTTCACTTTCAAAGGTCATAGTAGTTCTATTAACAGCGTTAGTTTTAGTCCGAATGGTAAGATTTTAGCTTCTGGAAGTTCTGACAAAACAATTAAACTGTGGAACCCGAAACAGGGAAATTCTATTTTGACCTTTCACGGACATGAAGACTCAGTTAATAGTGTTAGTTTTAGTCCGGATGGTAAAGTCTTAATATCTGGTAGTGATGATAAAACAATTAGACTTTGGGATGTAGAAAAACTAGATTTAGATGTAGATTTAAACGACTTAATGCTCCGGAGTTGCAATTGGGTGCGTGGTTATTTACAGCATAATCCTTATGTGGAAGAGGAGAATAGAAACTTGTGCGATAATATTGGTTAAATCAAAGTGGGTATTCAATAATTAACAATTAATAATTAATAATGGCTTTGTTGCATGAATGTTGCATTCGCAGATGACTACCTTTAACTAAATTTTCTTATCGACTAGGGCAAATGTGGCTGCATCCAATTATAGATTTTTCTATTCCTCCAGAAGCAGTTTTTTTTCGTTTACCAGCTTGGCAACTTTTGGAAAGTAGTAAAGACCAATTATTAGCCACAACTAAACTAGAAAAACTTCCATCAATAGTGATTATTGCTAGTGCATATAGAGATGGACAATTAGGTTTGAGTGAATATGATATAACTGTTGATATATATGATGAACAAAATTTTCCTTTACCTCCTGCTATTAGTTACTGGCGTTCTCAAAAACTGCGTAATGTATTGATAGGAGGAGAAATTCATGCTTATATGATTCATCATTTCCTGAACCAAAGATTAGTTATACCTATTCCTGATTTATGGCTAATTGTAGTAGCTATTTTCTTAGGAAAAGGAACAGTATTAATCTTAGAAAATAATTCTCCATTACGCCAACAAAAAAATATTTTATTCTTGCTATTTTTACTATTGTTACTAAATATTATTTATGGTTTAGCTAGTCTACAAATTTATATTACTGGTGCAATTTTATTGCCTTTTTTCTTCCCTAGTTTAACAAGA
>NZ_JAAHGK010000795.1:0-3671 GCF_010672505.1 Okeania sp. SIO2B9
ACGAAAGAGAAAATATAGACTGGGAAAGACTACAAAAAGCTTTGTCAGTAGAAGTACAATATGGATTTCCAAATATCCAGGGAAAACAATATATATTTAATGAATAAATTCATTAAATATATAAATGGATTTCCTCAAAGAAAGCAAAATAAAAGAAGTCAAAAAACTGAATGCTGATATTTATTTAAGTGTGAATTTCTATAAATGAGCGACTAAGAAAATATTACAGAAATAATATGTCATGAATAACGAAAGAGAAAATATAGACTGGGAAAGACTACAAAAAGCTTTGTCAGTAGAAGTACAATATGGATTTCAAAATATCCAGGGAAAACAATATATATTTAATGACTTTTTAAGTATCAGTTTGAGCAAGTCACCAATAATATTAAAAGGTTATCAAAATCAATTTCAGGAGATATCTAATCAATTTGTCAGCTATCCAGAAATGACCAGAGAAGAGCGACAAAAATTACTAGAAATAACTAAATATTTTTTACAAAAAATGCAATATATTTCTGAAGGTGTAAAACCAGAAGAAACAATAAAAAAAGAGAGATTTAAATCAGAAGAAAAAAGTCAAAAAACACTAAAAAGCAACTCCGTTACTTCTCAAAAATACAGCGATAAACTTGATGTAGAACAACCATTAACAGAAGTCAAAGATATTAGCAAAAGAAACAGCGATCGCCTAGCGACATTAGGATTATATACAGTTAGAGAATTACTTTATTATTACCCAAGAGACCATATAGATTATGCTCGTCAAGTACATATTCGCGACCTAGAACCTGGAGAAACTGTCACAATAATTGGCAAAGTTAAACGATTTAACTGTTTTTCTAGCCCGAAAAATAAGAAATTAACCATTCTTGAACTTACTCTCACAGATGCTACAGGTCAAATCAAAATAAGTCGCTTTTTTGCCGGACCTAGATTTAGTAATAAAGGTTGGCAAATGCAGCAGAAAAAAATCTATCCAGTCGGTGCAACAGTAGCTGCTTCAGGTTTAGTTAAAGAAAACAAATATGGAAAAAATTTAGATAACCCAGAAATAGAAGTTCTTGATAGTGAAGGGGGTAAAATTGAATCAATGAAAGTTGGTCGTTTAGTACCAGTTTATCCCTTAACAGATGGAGTAGGAGCAGATGTTGTTAGAAGAGCAATATTTACAGTTTTACCAACAGCAGAACAATTATCAGATACATTGCCTGAAGCATTACTAAATCAATATCAATTAATAGATTTAAAAAATGCGATTAAAAATATTCACTTTCCTATAGATCGAGATTGTTTAGCAGCAGCTCGTCGTCGCTTAGTTTTTGATGAATTTTTCTACCTACAATTAGGATTATTGAAACGTCGGCAACTACAAAAAAAAGTAGAAACAGGAATAGCTTTACCAACTACAGGAAAATTAATCGAGCAATTCTATAAATTACTTCCATTTGCATTAACTAATGCTCAAAAAAGAGTAGTTAATGAAATACTCAATGACCTACAAAAACCTGAATCAATGAAAAGATTAGTACAAGGAGATGTAGGAGCAGGAAAAACTGTAGTAGCAGTTGTGGCGATGTTAGCAGCAATTCAAGCAGGTTATCAAGCTGCTTTAATGGCACCAACAGAAGTATTAGCAGAACAACATTATAAAAAATTAGTTGCTTGGTTTAATCTTTTACATTTGCCAGTTGAACTATTAACTGGTTCGACAAAGGTAGCAAAACGTCGAGAAATTCACTCTCAACTTGAGACTGGAGAATTACCAGTATTAGTCGGCACTCATGCTCTAATTCAAGAAGCAGTAAATTTTCACAAATTAGGTTTAGTAGTAATAGATGAACAACATAGATTTGGTGTTCAACAAAGAGCAAAATTACAACAAAAAGGTGAATCTCCGCACTTTTTGGCAATGACAGCTACCCCAATTCCGAGAACTTTAGCTCTGACATTACATGGAGATTTGGATGTTAGTCAAATAGATGAATTACCACCAGGAAGACAACCAATTCAAACAACTACTTTAACTGGAAGACAACGTAAAAAAGCTTACGATTTAATCCGCCGAGAAATAGTTCAAGGTAGACAAGTTTATGTTGTTTTACCCTTAGTTGAAGAGTCAGAAAAATTGGATGTAAAATCTGCAGTTGAAGAACATCAAAAGTTAGCAGAAAAAGTTTTCCCAGAATTTAAAATAGGTTTACTTCATGGCAGAATGACAAGTGTAGAAAAAGACCAAACAATTAGTGCATTTCGGGATAATCAAACTCAGATTTTAGTATCTACAACTGTGGTGGAAGTAGGAGTAGATGTGCCGAATGCCACAGTAATGTTGATTGAAAATGCAGAAAGGTTTGGTTTATCTCAGTTACATCAGTTGCGGGGGCGAGTGGGTCGTGGTGTCCATCGGTCTTATTGTTTGTTGATGAGGGGTGCGGGTTCCACTGATGCTACTGAACGTTTGAAAGTGTTGGAGCAGTCTCAGGATGGATTTTTTATTGCGGAGATGGATATGCGTTTGCGGGGACCTGGTCAGGTTTTGGGAACGAAGCAGTCTGGGTTGCCGGATTTTGCTTTGGCGAGTTTGGTTGAGGACCAGGAGGTTTTGGAGTTGGCGCGGGGTGCTGCTTTTCGGGTGATGGAGAAGGATGAAAGTTTGAATAGTTGGCCTCTTTTGAGGAGGGAGTTGGAATGGCGGTATCAGAAAATGATGGGGGGGTCGATTTTAAATTGATTTTTAATATTTATAATAGATTAATCCTAGAATTTTCAGGAGGTATTATAGAGATATGCAAAGATGTCCAAAATGTAATTCTGAAAAGTTAATGCACAATGTCAGGATAATTGATAGGGGGCACAATGGCAGCATAACACCTTTAGAAGTTGAAGTATTCAAAAAACCAGACGCTATATTTTTAAACGGTCACACAGAGAGGCTCTTGAGGCAACTATTTGTGGAGAATGTGGCCATACAGAATTGACAGTAACGAATCCAGATGAGCTATATCAAGCTTATCTTGAATCTCTAAGGAACTCAATCTAGATCATAATTTTGTGTTAGACAAACAAACAGGAGTGTGTCAGTCCAGTAGGGTGCGTTAATGAAATGTAACGCACCATTTTAGCAGTATGGGAAGGTCCAGTAGAAGTAACGCGCCATTTGAGAAGATTATTATGTACTTAAATTAGTAGAAAACCTTTCAGAAGTTGTCAGTTTTCCGAGTCCAGTAGGGTGGGTTTCGGTGCGTTACGCTTCGCTAACACACCCTACTAGACTGACACAGCTAAAACTGTGCATTAGCTTTTAACTTGAAAATTCTTACTTTTGAATGCATGACTTTTGACTTTTGAATTGAATCTAATGCACCATTTAAGCTGTGTCAGTCCACTACTAGCGCGTCAAGCTTGAAATAGTGTTTTAGGAAAATTCTCCAAACCTTAGTCAGAGCAAGAATTATACTCAAAAATTTAATACACCATTTTCAGCTTGACACGACACTACTTTTTCTTCTGAAGATGTTGAGCGATCGCTCCAGACAAACAAACAGAAACTAATTATTAATTCAAAATCAAAAATTTATTCATCACTATTTTTCCATACGCAATAGTAGAATCTCAAAAATCACTGAAAGACTCAACTCAGACCAACTGACTTTTCCTTCTCTAGATGT
>NZ_JAAHGK010000796.1:0-3670 GCF_010672505.1 Okeania sp. SIO2B9
TCTTACTTCTGCTATAAAAAAGTAGGTATTTATTTAAATATAGAGAATAGGTGAAAATTAACTTTTTTAATTCTAACTAATTCTAAGTTTTCCAGGAAAAATATAGATCAACTAATTGACTTTTGCCAGTTAATATTGTTACTTATATATTATTACTAAAAAGTATAATAAAAAAAAAATATCATGCCCGGATAATTAGTGATAAAAAACTTTATCCCTTTGAACCTTTTTTTTCCTTTTGCCTTCTGCCTTCTGACTTCCTTCTTTCAAAGAATAACTATTCAACCGAACATGATATAATTATTAACTATGAAAATTTTAGTTTTAAACGCAGGCTCCAGTTCTCAAAAAAGTTGCTTGTATGAAATTACTGGGGAAAAGTTACCAGAAAATCCACCAAAACCAATTTGGGAAGCAGCAATTGACTGGACTGCTAATGATGATTATGGTCTGATGGAAATTGCAGCAAATGGAATAGAAAAGAAGATAAAACTTAACCCAGAAAAACGCCTAGAAAGCATTGCTAAAATGTTAGAAACTCTTAGGCAAGGAGAAACTAAAGTTATAGATAAACTATCCGATATAGATGTAGTTGGTCATCGAGTAGTTCATGGCGGTTCAGATTATTCAGAAGCAACATTTATTACAGATAAAGTCAAGGCAACAATCAAAAATCTTATTCCTTTAGCACCTACTCATAATCCCAATCATTTAGAAGGAATTGAAGCCATTGAAAAAACATTAGGAAATGTGGCTCAAATAGCAGTATTCGATACAGCATTTCATAGTAAAATGCCAAAAAAAGCTGCTGTTTATCCCATCCCTTATGAATGGTTTGAAAAAGGAATTCGGCGCTATGGATTTCATGGAACAAGTCATAAATATTGTGTTCAAAAAACAGCAAAAATATTAGGAAAACCACTAGAATCTTTGCGGATAATTACTTGTCATTTAGGTAATGGAGCTTCTTTAGCAGCAGTTCGTAATGGAATTAGTATTAATACTACCATGGGATTTACTCCATTAGAAGGATTAATGATGGGAACTCGTAGTGGCTCAATTGACCCGGCAATCCTCATTTACTTAATGCGAGAACATGGTCTAGATACGGAAAAACTCAATACAATTCTCAACAAAGAATCAGGGTTAAAAGGAATATCTGGAAAATCTGGAGATATGCGTTATATAACCACAGCGATGCAAGAAGGAGATGAACGTGCCCAATTAGCATTCGATATTTATATTCATCAACTTCATTGTTGTATTGGAAAAATGCTCGCTTCTCTTGGTGGTATGGACGTTTTAGTATTTACTGCTGGAATAGGAGAACGTTCAGTAATTGTCAGAGAAAAAACTTGTGAAAATTTTGAATTTTTAGGATTAAAAATAGATAAGGAAAAAAATATTAAACCAGGGATAGATACCGATATTTCTACTTCAGATTCAACAGTACGAATATTGGTAGTACACACAGAAGAAGATTGGGCGATCGCTTGTGAATGTTGGCAGAAAATGAATCAAGCTTAGGTAATATTTGGACTAAAAATTTGATAAATAGTTATACCAATTTTATAGCAGAAGGAAGAGGGAAGAAGGAAGAAGGAAAAATCTTCCGTTGTCTGAGTTTTAAGCTTTTGATATGTCCTAACCTTTCCTTCGACTTTTATATGTGAGGTTACTGGCGTGACACACCTTAAATGGTGTATTAGAAAAAAATGGTCAAACCTTGCCATAAACAGAATTATAGGAAAAAATCTAATCCACAGTTTTAGCTGTGTCATGCCACTATACAGAATTAGGTGGCGCGGTGGTAGGTCTTATACCAAGCGTGAAAAAAGAATGCTACAAAAAGGTAGATATTGATCGGATATGCTTAAAAATAGCTGCTCCAGTTCATTTGAGATAGTTATCTCTATCTTTTTTCCCTTTTTTTCAATATTTACCCCAACTTCGGTCTTCCCTCTTCCTTCTTTCGTAGGGACATTGCATGCAACGTCCCTACCATTTGTAACAAACATTTATCACGCTTGGTATTAGGTGTTAGACATAATACCAATTTTATGTGAAGTGGCACAGAATTATGAAATTTATTAACTTGTCTATCTCAATCTACAGTCAACTCTGATTAATATATTATTCTATATAGCGATGTCACTAAATTAAAGTACATTAGTACATTGACATACTCTCCGGCGGTCAGGCACGGAGATTCTCCTGAAACTAGGATTCTTGGGTAAAATTACAGTTATGGACAATGAAGACCTCAATCAACTCAATATTCAGCCAATGGCAGAAAGTCCTTTAGATCATTTAGGAGAAGAACCCCCAAAACCAGATCCGGAGGAAATGTTGCCATTGCTAACTTCTTCAGAACCCTCCCAAAGGATGATTGCAGCGCGAGCTTTCTGTGAACTCCAAGAAAAACGGGCTATTATTCCATTAATTAAATTATTAGAAGATGATTGTCCATTAATACGAGTTAGTGCTGCTTATGCTTTGGGCCGTAATCCTAGCCCAGATGCAGTAGAACCTCTAATTACACAATTGAATAAGGACTTTAACGGCTATGTCCGTAAAGGAGTGGTTTGGGCCTTGGGAAATTGTCGCGATCGCCGTGCTTTGGAGCCTTTAGTTGATGTCCTCAGAACAGATATTTCTGCGGTGCGTCTATGGGCAGCAAGTTCCCTTGGTCAGATGGCCAAAGTAAGTTATGAAGTGGTAGTAGGGGCAATACCACCATTAATTGAAGGTTTGCGACGAGACTCAATGCCAGCAGTTAGAAGTAATTGTGCATGGGCCATTGGTCAATTATGTCGAGAATTACCTTCTAATGTGGTCTATGCAGGTGGCATTGATGCCTTAATTGAAGCATTAGAAGAGGAGCAAGATATGGGAGTGCGGGAAGATGCTAAATCATCTTTGTTACGAGTAGGAGACCCCAGGGGTCTGCAAGTTATTGAAGATTTAGCAATGGAAGGATTATAATATCGTTTCTCAAAAACTTTTCAACGATTATCTTGAGTAAGGGAGTGGGGGAGTGGGGGAGAATTAAACATCAGAATAATTAACATTAACGCAGGTTCAAATTAGCAAAAAAGTTATTGGGACTTTTTCAATTACTAATAACTGAAGTGTTACTTATTCAATAGTACGAAGGAGTATCCTTAATGTCAAAGCATAAAGTTTCTTATCAATTTCTCACTCCCCAAAGTTTTCTAGAACGTAGTGTCGCAGCATTTCATCAGAAAGATGCCATAGTTTACCGCTCCTCTAGATGGACTTATGCGCAGTTTGCCGCTAGAGTTAATCAACTAGCAAACGCTTTAAAAAACTGGGGGTTACAAAAAGGCGATCGCGTAGCTTTCCTTTGCCCCAATATTCCACCCATGCTAGAAGCACATTTTGGCGTTCCTCTAGCAGGAGGAGTTTTAGTCGCTATCAATATTCGATTAGCTGCTAAAGATATTTGCTATATCCTGAATAACTGTGGAGCGCGTCTATTATTTGTCGATACAGAATTATCTCACCTGGTAAAATCAGTGTGGGATGAGTTGGAAAGTGTAGAAGAAATAATTAATATAGTAGACAGTCAAATAGAAGCAAAAGGAGAAAAATTACCAGGAACAGATTATGAAACTTTTTTAACTACAGGTACATCAGACCCTCTACC